>NZ_JBHXRX010000020.1:41355-132032 GCF_042714995.1 Streptomyces sp. NPDC058665 | reverse complement strand
CACCTTCCTGCACACCTACAACTACCATCGCGGCCACACCGCACTCGGAGGCAAGCCACCCATCACCCGCGTCAACAACCCTGCGAGTCAATACACCTAGGGCGCGTTACAGGTTGAGGCTGCTTCGCCCTTGTCGCGTCACTCCGTCGCGCTGTCCACCGTCCGCAGGATCGCCGCCCACGGAAGTTCGCGCGCCGGCGGGGCCGCGGTCGGTTCGTGGAGGGGCCAGACGTCCGGGCCCTCGATCAGGTGGGCGCCCGCCCGGTGGAGGTTGGCGATGTGGGCCGGCCAGGCCGGATGGCGGGCGTGGGCGGCGTTGATGGCAGGGAAGACGATCACCGGGAGGCCGGGGGTGCCCAGGGCCTCGGTGAGGTGGGTGAGGGCCTGGTTGTCGGCGATGCCCAGGGCGAGTTTGGTGACCGTGTTCGCCGTGGCCGGGGCCGCGACGAAGCAGTCCACCGGCGGGTGCGGGCGCGGGTCCGTGGGGAGGCGGGGCTCGTCGCGGACCGGGAGGCCGGTCAAGGCTTCCAGCCGGGCCAGTTCGCCGCTCGCGCGGAGCCAGCGGCCCGCGGTCGGGGTGAGGGTCACCGCCACCTGCCAGCCGTGGGCGATGGCCGGTTCGACCAGGCCGGTGCGGAGCGATGTCACCCCACCGGCCGCCGACGCCACCACTCCCAAGACGCCCCGGGCCGTACGTACTTCGCTCATCGCCACAGTCTCGCAGGGCATCCCGGCAGGTCACGGAGCGGCGGGCGCGGGTCGCGCATCCCCCATGAGAGCTACAGGAAGTGTCCATGTGTGGGGGATTCGCGGACGTCGGCGAATACCTAGCGTGGTCATCAGGTCGCCGCAGGTGCGACCGGTACAGGGGAGACCACCATGGGCGCGACGTCCGCGACACAGCACGACACCGGCTCCGGCCCGGACAAGGACCGCGACGTACGAGGGGGACGCCGCGGCCGTTTGGGCCGGATCGCGCGCTCTCCGCTCGGCTGGATGCTGATTGGGATGGCCGGCGTCGGCCTGGTCTCGGGTCTGACGGCGACCGGACCCGGCCCGGTGCCGGTGCTGGGCGCCGCCGCCGCGGTGGCCGTGTACCTGTGGGTCATGCGCCGTCTCGCGGGACGCGCCACGCCGGAGACCGCCCGGCCCGGGGCCGGCCGGGAGGTGCTGCTCGGCGGCGGGATCGGCCTGGGCTTCATCCTTGTCTCCGCCCTCCTGATAACGGCGTTGGGAGGCTACTCGTTCTCCTGGGCGGGCAACGGCTTCATATCCGTCGTCTGGGCGACAGTCGTGATGCAGATAGGCGCCGCGGTCGCAGAGGAGGTGCTGTTCCGCGGTCTTGCTCTGCAAGCCCTGGAGCAGCTGTGGGGCAGCCGCGCCGCCATCGTGATCACCTCGCTGTTCTTCGGTGCCGCCCACCTGGGCGCCCCGGGAGCGAGCGCGTGGAGCGCGCTGGCGATCGCTCTGGAGGCCGGCGTCCTACTCGGAGCCGCGTTCTTGTGGCGGCGTAGCATCTGGTTCGTCGCGGGTCTGCACTTCGCCTGGAACACCACGGAGCAGTTGCTCGGCATCCCGGTCTCCGGACACACCCCCGAGGGTCTGTTCACCGTCGACATCCACGGTTCCGATCTCCTGACCGGCGGCGGCTTCGGTCTGGAGACGTCGATCGTGCCCGTCCTCATCGGTGTGGCTCTCGCCGTCCCGATGTTCGTCCTCGCCCACCGGAACGGCGGGCTCAAGTCCCGCCGACACACGGGCCGTTGAGACAGGCCGGCTGGAGGATACGGAAGTGATGTCCCGTCAGACGCCCTGGAGCCTCCCGCTGTTCAAGGCGCCGCTCGACCGGTGGCAGGAGTGGGACGGCCTTTTCAAGGACGGCGTCCTCGCCCTGACGCTCACCCTGCTGGCTTGCGTACCGACCCTGTCCAACCTCGGTGCGCAGATCGGCGATCTGCCCGAGCAGCCGGCGAACATGCTCGGTGTCGGGCTGGTCCTGGCCCAGACGCTGCCGCTGACGGTCCGCAGCAAGTGGCCCGCGGTCTGTCTGGCCGTCGTCGCGGGCGCGTTCGCCGCGCACCAGGCGCTGGGCTTCGGGACGACGTTCGCGAGTCTGGGGCTGTATCTGGCCCTGTACTCCGCCGGGGCCCATCCGGTCCGCTTCCGTCACGCTCTGGCCGTCGTGGCGAGTGCGGGCTACGCCGTGCTGGCCGTCGTCCTGGACCGCCTGGGCTCACCGCAGTCGATACCGGACTATCTCGCGTTCTATCTGACTCTGGCCGTGATCTGGCTGGTGGGGAGTACGGTGCACACTCGGCGGACGGAAGAGGCCGAGCGGCGGCGGCTGGCCGCCGAGGTGGCCACGGCCACCGAGCGGGCGCGGATCGCCCGCGAGTTGCACGACGTGGTCACCCACCATGTGACGGCCATGGTGGTCCAGGCCGACGCGGCGCAGTTCCTGCTCACCTCCGCGCCGGAACGCGCCGGCGAGGGGCTGACGGCCGTCAGCGACACCGGCCGTCGGGCGCTGACGGAACTGCGGTACCTGCTCGGCGTCCTGGAGGCGACCGGCGAGTCGGCGTCCGCGGACCTGGCGCGTGAGGGCCTGGCGCGTGAGGACGGGGTGCTGGCGGACCGGGCACCCGCCCTGGGGCGGGTGGGGGACCTGGTCGAGCAGGCCCGCAGGTCGGGTCAGCCGGTCGAGTTCGGCGAGCGGGGCGAACGGCACCCGCAGGGCGTGGACGTGGAGCTGGCCGCGTACCGGGTGGTGCAGGAGGCGCTCACCAACGCCATGAAGTACGCGGCCGGGAAGCCGACACGGGTCCTGCTCCGGCACGGCGCCGAGCGCGTCGAGATCGAGGTGACCACCGAAGGCCCAGTCGCCGCGGCGGTCACGCGTGAACCGGGCCCGTCGGGCGGACGAGGGCTGGCCGGGCTGCGTGCACGGGTGCGGATGCTCGATGGTGAACTGGACGCCGGCCCCCGGCCCGAGGGCGGGTTCGAGGTCCGGGCCACGATTCCGTCCAAGCCCCTTCAGGAGTGACCCCGTGAGCGATGCGCCGCCACCGATCCGTGTGCTCGTCTGCGACGACCAGGCGCTGGTGCGGACCGGTTACGTGACCATCTTCTCCGCGCAGCCCGACATGGAGGTCGTCGGGGAGGCCGAGAACGGCCACGAGGCGGTTCAGGCCGCGCGGCGGCTGCGCCCAGACGTGGTCGTGATGGACATCCGGATGCCCCTGCTCGACGGCATCGAGGCGACTCGGCAACTGGCAGGTCCCGATACCGAAGGCGCGCCGAAGGTACTGGTCGTCACCACGTTCAACGTCGACGCCTACGTCTACGACGCGTTGCGCGCCGGAGCGAGCGGCTTCCTCCTCAAAGACTCGCCGCCGGCGGAGCTGGTCAACGGCATCCGTACCGTCGCCCGGGGCGAGGCCCTGCTGGCACCCGCCGTCACCCGCCACCTCATCGGCCACTTCGCGGAGCATCTGCGACCGGCCGACACCTCCCGGCCGGCCAGACAGGATGTCGTGCGTGTGCTGACCCCCCGTGAGCTGGAGGTGCTCAAGCGGATCGCCGAGGGGCTGTCGAACGTGGAGATAGCCGCGGCGATGTTCATCACGCCCGAGACCGTCAAGACCTATGTGTCGCGGATCCTGGCGAAACTCGGCCTGCGCGACCGCGTCCAGGCAGTCGTCCTCACCTACCGGGTCGGGCTGGTGTCCGGCACACCGTGACCCGGGTGCGCACCGGATCGGTCGCGCCGCTCGTCATCCGGTCCCCCTTCCGTCGTCGCGTCCGCTCCGCCGAGTCAGCGCTTACGCAGGCGCAGCGACGTCCAGCTCGCGTCCGCCGTCCAGCCGCCGTCGACCGGCAACGCGGTGCCGTTCACGAAGCCGCTGCGCGACGGATCCGCGAGGAACGCCACCGCCTGGGCGATGTCGTCCGGCGCCGCGAACCGCCCCATCGGCACCCGCTCCACGATGTCCCCGTCCGTGTACCCGCCGGACGCCTGGTCGGCTGCGTCCATCTCCGTCTTCACCCAGCCAGGACAGACCGCGTTGACCCGTACGCCCCTGCCTCCCCACTCCCCCGCGAGCGTGCGCGTGAGGCCGATCAGCCCGTGCTTGCTCGCGTTGTACGCCGCGCGGTCGGAGACTCCGTGCAGTCCCGCGATCGACGCGATGTTGACGATCGAGCCGCCGCCCTCGGCGAGCATCAGCCTGCCCACGGCGCGGGACAGCAGGAACGGGCCGGTGAGATTGACCTCCAGGACCCGCCGCCACTGGTCGGCCGTGGTCTCCTCGGCCGGGACGAGCAGGGAGACTCCCGCGTTGTTGACGAGCACGTCCACCCCACCGAACGCCTCGTTGACCTGGTCGGCGAGCCGGGTCGCGTACTCCTCCGACGCGACGTCCCCGACCACGACGACCGCCTCCGCCCCGGCCGCGCGGACGGCGGCGAGGGTGTCCACCGGGTCGGCTATGTCCGCCACGGCCAGTGCGTAGCCCTCCCCCGCCAAGACCTCGGCGACCCGCCGGCCGATGCCCTGCGCCGCCCCCGTCACCACCGCGACGCGTCCCGTGCCGCCACTCGCCGTACCTCGAAGCTCGGTCATACCCGAAGTCTGCACCGGCCCACTGACAATCACGGCCTCCGCCGAGACCCCCGGCCCCAGGCCCCGGACCCCGCCGATCCGTCGAAACCGTTGACGCGGGCAATGACCGCACGGTCGTACGGTTAGTACACTGCGCGTGTGACAGCCACGAGCACCGACGGACGCATCGCGCGCGGGAACCAGACCCGCCAACTGATCCTGAAGCACACCGTCCGGATCGCCTCGGTCGAAGGTCTCGGTGGTCTGTCGCTCGGCCGGCTGGCCGGTGAGCTGGAGCTGAGCAAGAGCGGGGTGTTCGCGCTGTTCGGCTCCAAGGAGGAGCTTCAGCTCGCCACCGTGCGCGCCGCCACCGAGGTCTACATCGATCACGTGGTACGACCTGTCCTGGACATGCCCGCCGGGCTGGCCCGGGTACGGCGGCTCTGCGACGGATGGATCGCCTACTCCGAGAGCCGGGTCTTCCCCGGCGGCTGCTTCTTCTACTCGGTCTCGGCCGAGTACGACGCACGCGAGGGCAAGGTCCACGACGCGGTGGCCCAGGCCCGCCTCGACTGGGCCGCGTTCGTGAGCCGGAACATCGAGGAGGCCAGGGAGGCGGGCGAGGTACGCGACGACACCGACGTCCCCCAGCTCACCTTCGAGCTCGTCTCGCTCCTCGAAGGCGCCAACGCCGAGTCCGTCCTGCACAACGACTTCAGCTGCTACGCCAAGGCCGCAAAGGGCGTCCTCAACCGGCTGCGGGCCGTGGCGACCGATCCGGCTCTGCTGCCGGTCGCGCCGCCCCCGTCGGCCGCACCGGCCGCGCCGCCCGCTCCCTGACCACGAAGTCCCTTACGGCCGCGACGACTTGGGAGTCGCCCAGGATCCGCCGGTGACCCAGCCCGCGCGTGACGACCAGCCCCGCCCGATCGCCCAACGCACCGGCGAGAGCACGTGAATGGGCGGGCTCGACCAGATCGTCGTCCTCGTCGTGGACGACCAGGAACGACATGCCCTCCACCTCCTTACGAGGCACCGAGAAGCGCGACCAGATGTCCGGCTCGCCGGGGAACAACTCCCGTTCGATACGCCTCCGAAGCTCGCGGTTCAGCCGCGCCCGCAGCCCCAGCCCCGCGCAGAACCGGTCGACCAGATACGCGAAGTCGGGCACGGCGCTGATGGCCACGACCCGCTCCGCCCGCAGCCCGAGCTCCTGGACGGCGAGGAACGTCGCGGTGGCACCGAGCGAGTGCGCCACGACCATCTCGAACGGCCCGTGTTCCCAGTTGAGCGCCATGACGATGTCACGCAGATCGACGATCGTCGTGGCCTCGCCCGTGGCTTCGCCGTGGCCGGGCGCGTCGAAGGCGACGGGGCTGAGGCCGAGGTCCAGCAACTCGCTGACCAGCGCGGCGAATCGCGAGCCGCGCGACTCCCAGCCGTGCACCAGCAGCACCGGCCGTTCACCCGTACCCCATCGGTAACTGACGGCCTTCTCCCCGCCGACAGCGATGCCGCTCACCTCGGCGCGGTCCATCACCGCGCGCTCGCCGGGCCGGAGCCGGCTGCGACCGCGCGGGACCCGGAAGAGCCGGAAGGCGGCCTTGCCCGCGAGCCGGGGTGACACGTAGGACGCGCTGTTCAGGGCCGTACGGACAGCTGCCTCGGCGAAGTCCATGCCATGCACTCCTCGTGCTCCTCGGATCAGGGCGGGGCGACTCGCGAGACATTAGCACGACCGTTCGGCTAGTTTTATGGCCAGACCGCACGTACGGTCGTGCTGGCAATAACGCCCGGCATCACGTCCGGCTTCACTTCCACCACGACAGGGGGCGGGAACACCGCATGGGGCCCAATCAGGAGTTCAAGGACGAGCTGGATCGCCTCATCGATCACCAACTCCTCCCGGAGGGATGGGACTTCGCCCGGACGTACGAAGGCCGGCCCCGCCGCTTCGACCTCCCCGATTCGGCCTCTTACTGCTCACGCTCGGCAGATCTTCCGGCCGGACCCCGTGGGGCGTGCCATCAGACGCAGAATGGGGCGTATGACTGAGAAGAACGACGACCACCAGCCGCACGACCCGGCAGGGCCCGAGGCGGCCCCCGACTGGGAGAAGCGCTTCCGGGCGCCCCGCGTCTCGCTGCCCGAGTGGGCCGAGGACGCGCCCGACCGCGCGCTGTTCGTGTCCAACGCGACGGGCACGTACGAGCTGTACGCGTGGGACCGCGCCACGGGCGTCCAGCGGCAGGTCACCGACCGCCCCAACGGCACCACGGACGGTGTGCTGACCCCGGACGGCCGGTGGATCTGGTGGTTCAGTGACACGGACGGCGACGAGTTCGGCGTCTGGATGCGGCAGCCCTTCGGGGGTGACGCCGACGAGCCCGCCGCCCCCGGTATCGCCCCGGCCTACCCCAGCGGCCTCGCCATCGGCCGTGACGGTACGGCGGTCGTCGGCTGCTCCACCGACGAGGACGGTTCCACGATCCATGTCCTCCCCCCGGGCGGCACCCCGGTCGAGATCTACCGCCACCGCGAGTCCGCCGGCGTCGGCGACCTGTCGCACGACGGGACGCTCGTCGCCGTCGAGCACACCGAGCACGGCGACGCGATGCACTCCGCGCTGCGCGTGGTCCGGCCCGACGGCACGGCGGTCGCCGAGCTGGACGACACCAAGGGCGGCGAGGTCGAACTGGGCCTGGCGGTCCTCGGTTTCGCGCCGGTCGATGGCGACACCCGGCTCCTCGTCGGGCACCAGCGGCGCGGCCGGTGGGAGCCGATCGTGTGGGACGTGGCCTCCGGCGAGGAGACCGATCTGGCGATCGAGCTGCCCGGGGACGTATCGGCCGAGTGGTATCCGGACGGGTCCGCGCTGCTGATCGTGCACAGCTTCGAGGCGCGCAGCGAGCTGTGGCGCTACGACCTCGCGACGCGCGCGCTGACCGAGGTCGAGACGCCCGCCGGTACGGTGTCGGGCGCGACGGCCAGGCCCGACGGCTCGGTGGAGTACCTGTGGTCGTCGGCGGCCCACCCGCCGGTGGTGCGGTCCACGTCGGGCGAGGTCGTGCTCGACCCGCCGGGCGCGAAGGCACCGGAGTCCGTGCCGGTGGCGGACGTCTGGGTGGAGGGTCCTGGCGGCCGTATCCACGCGCTCGTGCAGCGGCCGGCGGGCGAGGGCCCGTTCCCGACGGTCTTCGAGATCCACGGCGGGCCGACCGCGCACGACCGCGACTCCTTCACGGCGGGCCCGGCGGCCTGGGTGGACCACGGATTCGCGGTCGTACGGGTCAACTACCGCGGCTCGACCGGCTACGGCCGCGAGTGGACGGACGCGCTCAAGCACCGCGTCGGCCTGATCGAACTGGAGGACATCGCGGCGGTCCGTGAGTGGGCGGTCTCGTCCGGTCTCGCCGACCCGGCGAAGCTCGTGCTCTCCGGGGGTTCGTGGGGCGGCTATCTGACGCTGCTGGGCCTCGGCACACAGCCGGACGCGTGGGCGGTGGGCCTGGCGGCCGTACCTGTGGCCGACTACGTCACGGCGTACCACGACGAGATGGAGGCCCTGAAGTCCATGGACCGCACGCTGCTCGGGGGCACGCCGGAGGAGGTCCCGGAGCGGTACGAGGCGTCGTCACCGCTGACGTACGTCGACGCCGTGCGCGCCCCGGTCTACATCTCGGCCGGCCTGAACGACCCGCGCTGCCCGATCCAGCAGGTGGAGAACTACGTAAACCGCCTGACGGCACGCGCCGCGCCACACGAGGTCTACCGCTACGACGCGGGCCACGGCTCCCTGGTGGTCGAGGAACGAATCAAACAGGTCCGCCTGGAACTGGACTTCGCGGAGCGCCACCTGCGTTAGGGCGCGATGGGGGGCCGCGCCCGGCGCGTGCGGAGTCCCTCACGTACCTCCAGTACGAGAGGGACCCTCCGCCCCGCGATCACACGCGCCACCAAGCCATCACCCACTCCCCGGCGGCCACAAGCCCCGCCGGGCCGGGGGAGCTAGTGCGAGCCCCGCCCTGCCAGGGGGGCCAGTGCAAGCCCCACCCGCCCGGGGAACTGGCGCAGCCCCCCGCCCCCGCCAGAGCAGCCGCCGCGAGCCCGCCCTGCGGGGCGGCGGACCGCGCCACCGTCCACCCAAGCCCAGGCGTGCTCCGAAACCCCGCCCCGCGCCGGGCGGGCCCCCCGCGCGGTCCGTTCAAGCCCCCTCCCGGGCCGCCCACAGCGGCCCTTCCCGGCCCCGGGCGCGCACCCGCCCCCACCCCCCGCGCCGGCGCTGCGTACCGTAGAGGGGTGTATCGGTTTCTGCTGACGCCCCGCTGGTGGGGCATCAATGTCTTCGTGCTGCTCGCCATCCCCTTCTGCGTCTTCATGGGGACCTG
Organism: Streptomyces sp. NPDC058665; assembly: GCF_042714995.1. Classification (NCBI taxonomy): domain Bacteria; kingdom Bacillati; phylum Actinomycetota; class Actinomycetes; order Kitasatosporales; family Streptomycetaceae; genus Streptomyces; species Streptomyces sp. NPDC058665. The sequence continues at coordinate 123,044 of NZ_JBHXRX010000020.1, read as the reverse complement.
GCAGCTCGGCCGTTTCGAGGACCGCGTCGACTCGCACCGGAGCGCCGAGGACGCCCCCGACCCCGGGAAGCGGGCCGCCGCGCCGGTCGCGGATCTGTTGCCCGTCGATCAGGAGACCTCGGGCCGGCACGCCACGGCCACCGGTACGTACGCGGACCAACTCGTCGTCCCGAACCGGGAGTTGGACGAGAAGTCCGGCTCGTACGTGCTGGCGCTCCTGCGGACCGACGGCGGCAAGGCGCTGCCCGTCGTACGCGGCTGGCTGCCGGCCGGCGAGGCCGTGCCCCCCGCCCCGAAGGGCGAGGTCAGCGTGACCGGCGCGCTCCAGGCGCCGGAGAACTCCGGCAGCGACGGCGCCGACTCCCGCGGCGGGCTGCCGGCCGGGCAGGTCGGCATCATCAGCGGGGCGTCACTGGTCAACCTCGTGCCGTACGCGGTGTACGACGCCTGGGTCACGGTCACCGAGCCCGAGCCGGGTCTCACGCCCGTACCGGCGCGGGCGCCGCAGGGCAGCGGTCTTGACCTGAAGGCGTTCCAGAACCTCGGCTACACGGGCGAGTGGTTCGTCTTCGTCGCGTTCGTGCTCTTCATGTGGTTCCGGCTGTTCCGGCGCGAGACCGAGGCGGTCAAGGACCGCGCGCTGGGCCTGGAGACGGCGGCGTAACACCCGTACAACCCGCGTGACGCCCCGCTACGACGCTTCCAGCACGCCCGTCCGGTAGATCGTCCCCGCGCACGCGTTGTCGATCGTCGTCGCGGCCGGCTCCGAGCCCGACTCCGGCGTGTGCACGACGTCGATGCTGCCGTCCTCCGGCGCCCCGTCATCGCTGCCGAGCTGCGGCGAGGGCTCGATCGGCGTCGATCCGGTGCCGTTCGTCGCACCGCCCGTCTCACCCTCCGTGGGTGAGGGGTCCGGTGACGGCTCGCTGGTCGGACAGGTGTCGGTCGGCACCCAGGCGAACATCACCTCGTACGCTCCCTCCGGCGGCAGCACCAGGCTGGTCGCCTCCTGCGAGGGATCGGGCAGACCGCTCGCGGCGTCACCCACGATGTGGTCCCGCACCTCGATCTTGCTGGGGTCGGCCGCGCCCGCCGCCTGGAAGCGGACGGATCCGTGGCCGCTGACCGAGCAGTCCGTGCCGGAGACGTTGGAGATACGGAACCGGCCGTAGACCGTGCCGTCGGCCCGCGGTTCGCCCGACTCGGAGCTCACCTGGAGCTGACTCGCGTCGCAGGTGGCGGTGGAGCTGGTGAAACTGCTCTCGGGGTCGTTGTCGAAGCCGCCGGTCGTACCGCCCGTGGTCCCGTCGCCGCCCGTCTCGGGCGAGTCCTTGCCGTCCGGGCCGCCCTGTTCGTCGTCCGTCTTGCCGGAGGAGCCGGAGCCCTCCTTCTCACTGTCCTTGGGGCCGCCGTCGGAGCCGGTGCCGCCCTGGACCTGCTCCCCGTGGCCCACGTTGAAAGACTCGCCGTCCGAGGAACTGCCGGTGTTGGCGACATGCACGAAGGCCGGCACGGCCGTACCGAACAGCAGCGCCGCCGCCGCGACCCCGACGAACGCCTGGCGCTTGCGCGCGCGTCTCGCGGGCACGGCCCGCTTCAGCTGGTCGAGGGCGCCGGGCGAGGGCTGGATCTCCTGGACGGCGCCGTGCAGGAGCCGGCGGAGTGCCAACTCGTCGGAGGTGTCACCGTCGTCACCGCCCAGTCCCTCTTCGCCGCCCGCTCGCCCTTGGCCGCCCACTCCCCCTTCACCGCGGCCGAAGATCGCCGCTAGAGGCTGGGGCCGAGTCACCTCTGTCTGCCGATCCCCATCGGCTCGGGCGGCACCGCCGTCGGCGTCTTCCGCGCCGCGCGTGCTGTCGGCCACACTGTGCAGGTCTCCGCCCGGTTCTTCTTCCGGCCCGTGGTTCACAGTTCCATTTCCAGTCGACTCGCTCGTCGGACCGTCCGGCCCCTCCGGCCTTCCGTGGTCCTGGTCTTGCTCGTGCCCGTTCATGCCGTGGCCTCCATGGCGATACGCAGCGCCGCGATGCCTCGCGAGCCGTACGCCTTCACCGAGCCCAGGGATATGCCGAGCGTCTCGGAGACCTGCGCCTCCGTCATGTCGGCGAAGTAGCGCAGCACCAGTACCTCGCGCTGGCGGCGCTGGAGGCCGCGCATCGCCTTGATCAGCGCGTCGCGCTCCAGCAGGTCGTACGCGCCTTCCTCGGCGCTCGCCATGTCGGGCATCGGCTTCGAGAGCAGCTTGAGCCCGAGGATGCGGCGGCGCAGCGCGGAGCGCGACAGGTTGACGACCGTCTGGCGCAGATACGCGAGGGTCTTCTCCGGTTCGCGTACGCGATTGCGCGCCGAGTGCACGCGTATGAAGGCTTCCTGGACGACGTCCTCGCAGGAGGCCGTGTCGTCGAGGAGCAGGGCCGCGAGGCCGAGCAGTGAGCGGTAGTGCTGTCGGTAGGTCTCGGTCAGATGGTCGACGGTGGTGCCTGCGGCCATCGCGTCGTCAGCCTCGCGCCGGTCCGGGAGACCCGTCGGGCGCGCCGCCGGCATGGGAGCGATCACCGGCATCCCACCGGTGCTGCGGGGCCGACGGCTCGGCCGCACCGAAGTGCCGCGAACCGGGACGACCGCTGTGAAATCGAGAACCTCTGCCACGCCTGTTGGACACGCTGCCCCCGCCCAGGGTTGTACGTGTTCGCCACCACATTTGACGATGCACCAATTGCCCTCATGCGTAACCGTTCTCCCCCACATGCCCCTTTTGCCTACGACATCGCGGAGGGACGACCGCATAGACGCTTCCGGTCAACCGTCGGTTGCGTCAAGTCGGATGAGCATCGTCCGCCACCGGAACACCCCAGTTCAAGTGGCCCTGAACGGCGATTTGCTCACAGGGCTTTCACAGATTCTACAAAGGGCCGGACGGCCCACCCGGACGGGCACCCGCGCTCCGCAGTACGCGCCCGCCCTCCGCGGTACGCGCCCGCCGGGCGTGCCCGCCCTCCGGCTACGCGCCGGTGAACTCCCCGGCCACGGCCTCCGCGATCTGCGCCGTGTTGAGCGCCGCGCCCTTACGGAGGTTGTCACCGCACACGAAAAGCTCCAGCGCCCGCTCGTCGTCCAGCGAACGCCGCACCCGCCCCACCCACGTCGGGTCGGTCCCCACCACGTCCGCCGGCGTCGGGAAGTCCCCCGCCGCCGGATTGTCGAACAGCACCACGCCCGGCGACGTCGCCAGGATCTCGTGCGCCCGGTCGACCGTGACCGCGCCCTCGAAGCGCGCGTGCACCGCGAGCGAGTGCGCGGTGATCACGGGCACATGCACACACGTCACCGCGACCTTCAGATCGGGCAGGTCGAGGACCTTCCGGGTCTCCTCGCGGATCGCCATCTCCTCGGACGACCAGCCGTCCTCCATGAGCGACCCCGCCCACGGGACGACGTTGAGCGCCAGCGGCCCGCCGAAGGGCCCGGTGATGTCGCCGACCGCGCGCCGTACGTCGCCGGGGTTCGTCCCCAGCTCCGTACCGGCCACGACCGACAGCTGCCGGCGCAGCGCCTCGACGCCGTCCTGCCCGGCGGCGCTGACCGCCTGGTACGAGGAGACGACCAGCTCGCGCACCCCGAACTCGGCGTGCAGCGAACCGACCGCCACGATCATCGAGAGCGTGGCGCAGCCCGGACTCGCGACGATGCCGCGCGGACGGAGCCGTACGGCATGCGGGTTGAGCTCGGGCACCACGAGCGGCACCTGGTCGTCCATGCGGAACGCGGCGGACGCGTCCACCACGACGGCGCCCTGGGACACCGCGATGGGTGCCCACTGGGCGGACACGGCGTCCGGTACGAGAAACAGCGCGACATCGACTCCCGAGAGCGCGGCCTCGCTGAGCGCCACGATCTCGGTCTCCTCGCCCCGTACGGCCAGCTTGCGGCCGGCCGTGCGGGGCGAGGCCAGAAGGCGGATCTCGCCCCAGACGTCCGCGTGCTGCGACAGGATCTGGAGCATGACGGCGCCGACGCCCCCGGTCGCGCCTACGACCGCGAGCGTCGGCCGGCCGTTCATCGGCCCGCGCTTCCGCGACTTCCGCTCATCGTCCGGTGCCCCCGTAGACCACGGCCTCGTCCGATTCGGTGTCCAGGCCGAAGGCAGTGTGCACCGCGCGTACGGCCTCGTTCACGTCGTCCGCGCGGGTGACGACCGAGATACGGATCTCGGAGGTCGAGATCAGCTCGATGTTCACGCCCGCGTCGGACAGCGCCTCGAAGAAACCGGCCGTGACACCCGGATTCGTCTTCATACCGGCACCGACCAGTGAGATCTTGCCGATCTGGTCGTCGTAGCGCAGCGAGTCGAAGCCGATCGTGCCCTTCGCCCGCTCCAGGGCGTCGATCGCCTTGCGGCCCTCCGTCTTGGGGAGGGTGAAGGAGATGTCGGTCAGCCCGGTGGACGCGGCCGACACGTTCTGCACGACCATGTCGATGTTGACCTCGGCGTTCGCGATGGTACGGAAGATCGCGGCGGCCTCTCCGGGCTTGTCGGGCACGCCGACGACGGTGATCTTGGCCTCGGAGACGTCGTGGGCGACTCCGGAGATGATGGCGTGCTCCACCTGCTGGTCCCCTTGCGGCTCGTTGCTGACCCAGGTGCCGCGCAGTCCGGAGAAGGACGAGCGGACATGGATCGGGATGTTGTATCGGCGTGCGTACTCGACGCAGCGGTGCAGCAGCACCTTGGAACCGGACGACGCCAGCTCCAGCATGTCCTCGATGGAGATCCAGTCGATCTTCCGGGCCTTCGGGACGACGCGCGGGTCGGCGGTGAAGACGCCGTCCACGTCCGTGTAGATCTCACAGACCTCGGCGTCCAGCGCGGCGGCGAGGGCGACGGCGGTGGTGTCGGAGCCGCCCCTGCCGAGGGTGGTGATGTCCTTCTTGTCCTGGGACACACCCTGGAATCCGGCGACGATGGCGATGTTGCCCTCGTCCAGCGCCGTACGGATACGGCCGGGCGTCACGTCGATGATGCGCGCCTTGTTGTGGACCGAGTCGGTGATGACGCCGGCCTGACTACCGGTGAACGACTGGGCCTCGTGGCCCAGGCTTTTGATCGCCATGGCCAGCAGCGCCATGGAGATCCGCTCTCCGGAGGTCAACAGCATGTCCAGTTCCCGACCCGACGGGATCGGGGACACCTGTTCGGCGAGGTCGGTCAGCTCGTCCGTCGTGTCGCCCATCGCGGATACCACGACGACCACCTGGTGGCCGTTCTTCTTGGCATCGACGATTCTCTTGGCAACGCGCTTGATGCCTTCGGCATCGGCAACGGAGGAGCCTCCGTACTTCTGCACGACAAGGCCCACGTGCGCTCCTCGATCAGTCATGCCGCAGTCGTTCATCACTGCGGTCGGCTCAGTCTAACGAGCAGCCGCATTCCGCTTGGGATATATCGCATCGTGAGATACCCGGCTCACACCTTGATCACCCAACAAGCGTCGTGGCTGCTCGGTGGACATGCATGCCCGCAATGAAACCCCCCACGCGAAACGTGGCCCGGCTCACACCCACATCCCGCCCGGTTGGACCTGTGCCGGAAGTTATCGGCCGGGGTTGGTGGTGGCGGGGGCCTGTACGGCGATGGCGTTCGCGGGGAGGCTGCCGGCCGCCACGAGGCCCGCTGCGGCGATGGCGCCCGCGACGACGCACTGGATGATCTTTCCGAACACAGGAGCCTCCACGGAAACGCCGATGAACGCCAACGAACGCCGACAGGGGCGTCATTAGGGTTATACGGAGGAACGGGGCCCCAGGTTCACGAAGACTCGGCGGGGGTCCCGGCGGACCAGAAGCCGGAGCGCACGTTGGGACGGGGGATCTCGACGCCCTCGTAGGCGGGACCGTTGGGCTCGGCGGTGGGGGCGGCGACCTTCGACTCCGCGACGCAGGGGGAGTCGACGTCGAAGAACACCTGGCCCTTGTAGCCCACGATCAGACTGATCCCGAAGCCTTCCGGGCTGTTCGCGAAGATGGCGGGGCTGTCTTTGTTGGGGTTCACGGAAGTGATGCGGTAGCCGCTCTTCTTCCAGTACCGCTCGACCATGCCCAGGAAATTCCCACGCCGCTGTTCGGAGACGATGGTCATCACCGTCCGCCGACGGGTCAGATCACAACTGCCGGTGGACGTGTCATCGTGAGCCCACTGAACCTCCGGCTCGATCGCCCCGAGCGTCGAATCGAGCATGGTGTCCGCATGCTCGGCCGCCTCTTGCATATTCATGGTCGCCGCCACTCCCTTGTCGTCCTCTCCCAGCACTCCGCATCCGGCGAGCAACCCACTCACCAGAAGCAGAATCGGGGCCCGCGTCATCTCCCGTTTCATCGCCACTCCTCCGTCTTGATCCTCTCAGGCTGTCCGGCGACGATCAGAGCGATGTTGTTCGCCGACTCTTTGTCCTTTTCCGGCGTGAAATATTGGGAGTGGGCGTCGAATCCGCCGCCGTCGAGAATCGGGTGCGCCCCGTGGTCGACTTCGAACCGTGTCGCACCGAATGCCTCGCTCGCCGGGTCCTTGCCGAAATAGAGGTCGTCGTCACCCCGGTCGGCGATGTCGCCGACGACATACGCACCCAGTGGCCCGCCGGCCAACAGACCGGCGAAACCCGCCGCGCTCTGCTGCTTCGAGGGAAGCTGAGTCACCGGATCGTTGTCGGCCGCCCCGACGTACACATGGTCCTTTCCGACACCCAGATCTTCCGCCTTGTCGGCTCCGGTGCCTGGGCTTCCCAGCAGAATGATGTCGTCCGCATGGGGAATTCCCCCTTGCTGGGCGGCGGTTCCGACGGTCAGTGAGCCGTACGAGTGCCCGATGGCGGTGATATGCGGGTCCTTGTTCTCGTTCGTGGCTCCCAGCCCGTTCATGAACTCGTTGTAGGCGGGCGCTCCGCGCTCCGCATCACCCTTGCTCATGACGTCCACGCTCTGCGGTGCGTCGTAGCCGAGCCAGACAATGGAAGCGCTGGACGGGTCGTGTCGTCGCGCGCCCTTCGCGGTATCCATCGCCCGCTGCAAAGTACCCCCGGCGAACGAGTCGTCCAACTTGGTTCCCAGCCCCGGCACATACGCCGAGACATTCTTCGCCGTGTCCGGATTTCCGTACGCCACAATGGCGCGGCCATTGCCCTCGTCCCCGATGCCGAGCAGATACATCGGCACCCGCGTTTGCTCGCCCAGCTTCTCCTCGATCTTCCGGAGTCCGCCCAGCTTGGTCTGAGCGTCCTCGCCGCCCTGCTTCTCCAGCGAGTCGATCAGCACCGGGAGATAGTTCCGGTTGGCCTCGTCGCGCGCGAGTGACGGGATGCCGTCGAGGCTCCCGATCAGGTCCGGTGCGACGTCCAGGTACTCCCTGCGCTGCTCCGCACTCAGAGCGTCCCACCACTCCTTGCGCCCCGCGGGCGACGCGTCGTACGGGAGGGCGTCCTCCAGATATACCCGCGCGGTCCTGCGTACGGCCGCCGTGTCGCCGGCCACGTCCTTCAGCGTCGCCTCGGTGACGTCAAGGCCCTCCGCCGCCTTGAGTCCGCGCAGCACACGCGCGTACCGCGCGTCGATCTCGGCGGCGGAGCGGACCGCCCGTGCGATGCGGTCCGCGATCTCCTGGGCCATCGTGGCGTTGGGGTTGGAGATGTAGCCGAACCCGGGCCGCCCGTTCAGCCCGGGGTGCGGTTCCAGGGGGAGCCGGGCGCTGCCCTGCGCGGTGCCGCCCGGGACCTTCTTCTCCTTCTCACCGATAAGGGGGTCGCCGCAGACGACCGCGGGCGGGTAGCTGACCGAGGCGTCGGCCAGAACGGTGAACTTCAGCCTTTCGGCGTCTTCCAGAGCCTGCGTCAGCTGCCGCTGTGGCTCGGCGAGTTCGGAGGCGAGGCTGTTCAGGGTCGTACGGATCAGACCGCACTCGGTGTGGAGGTACTGGAAGTTGCGGCTCAGCCGCTCCAGCCTGGTGACGGCCGACTTGGCCGACTCGCTGTCCTGCGTCTCGCGCAGCTTCGCCGTCATCGCCTTGTCGGTCCTGACGCGGTCGGCCTCGGCCCTGCCGGAGACCTCGTGCCAGCCGTCACCGGCGTCCTCGAACTCCGCTCGTTTCAGGTCCCGTAGCTGCTGCCAGGTCGGTACGGTGCCGGTCACCTGTCCTCGCCCGCGCCGCCGGCGTTCACGGCCCGTACGGACTTCTCGACAACGACGTCGGTCTCTCCCAGCTCCTTGGCGACCTTCCCCAACGCCCCGTCGAGGTACGCGCATTCACCCCGCACGGCCGCCAGTCGCGTCTCCCACGACGCCAGCACCTCGCTCAGCGCGGCCACGGCCGAGAACCCCGCCGCGCCGATGGCGACACCCGCGTGCGCGGGCCGGAGCCGGCCGTGGCTCTTGTTCGTGCTGCTCCGCAGCGACTCGGCGGTCCCGGCCGCGCCGGTCCACGGTCCGCCGCTGTGCTTCAGCCGCCCCTCACCGCTCACCGGCGCCCCGGAGAGGGCGAACACCTCCTGCCAGCCCTGCGTATACGCCACCGGTCCCCCTCGTTCGGTCACTCCACGCACGTGCGTGATGCGGTCGGAGTGACGTTACTGGGGTACCCCGTAGCGGATGCAAGTGAGAACGGAAGGGAAAGGAATCCGAGGCCGGAATAGGCGTTCACGCCATAACACCCGCAACGCACACCCCACAAGAGCACCGGCTCCCAGGTTGCCCCAACCCGCTCGCTCAGCCAGGTTCGACCCGACGTCGGCGCCCGTCAGTCCGCGTAGTCCTTGAGCTTCTCGGTCTCCAGCGTGATGCCGACCGGGTCGGGGAGCTCGACGGCAGCGCCGAAGGGCCTGATGGTGACGGAGCGGTACTCGCCCTTCTCGGGCTCGGCATGCACAGTCAGGGAGGAGGCATCCCGGTCGACGAGGAGATAGACGGGGATACCGGCTGCCGCGTAGCCGTCGCGCTTTTCGATGCGGTCGCGTTTCTCGGTGTCCGCGTCACGCGAGGTGACCTCCACAGCCATCAGAACTCCCTCAGCCTCGGACCACTCTCCCTGCCCGACGAAGTAGTCGTCCGGCGCGAGCGCTCCATCCGGCCGGGCCCCGGCCCTTACGATACGAATCAACGCACAGCCCTTGCCCCGCGTACAGCCACAGCTCGGGGCGAAATTGCATGCAGCGCTTCTGAAGCCACTTGACAATCTCGCCGTGGTTACCGTCCGGCACGGGCTTGACCTGGACCTTTCCGTTGATGAATTCCAGCCGCACCATCTCTGGCGCACGTCGGGCAAGTTCCTCGAACTCATCGACGGACATCTGTGGCCGGGCAGGGGTCCTGGGGGTCATGGCGTCGCCTCCTCCCCTCCATGGTGCCCTGACCGGCAGCTCGTGGAGGCTCATTCCGCCGCCCGCAGCAGGTCCGCGCCGTTGGGCGGGAACGGCTGGGCGAGTGCGCCGTGGGTCGGCCGGGGGAGCGGGCGGGACTTCAGGCCGGCCGCCGCGCGGAGTTCGTCGGCGCGGCGGGACACCTCTCGCTGCGCGGGGACCGCGCGGAAGGTGTCCGGGATCGCGTCGATGACGAGGCCCTTCTCCTCCGCCGCGTCGTACGCCTCTCCCGGCACTCCACGCACACGCCTCCGATCAGCGTCACCACGGTCTCCGGCTCCTCGCAGCCGATGCAGAGCATCACCGCTCGCGTGACGTGGGTGGGGTCCTGGTACGGCTCGGGCGGCATCTTGCTCTCCAGTCGTTTGCGGGCGATGGCACCGGGGCTGTGCAGCGGATGCGGAAGCCCGGTGGTCAGTGAACGGGTCAGGTGGTCGGGCGTCGCGCCCCGCGCGAGCCACTGCGCGGCGAGCGATTCGAGTGCGGCGCACTCGGCGGCGGACAGGGTCATCCGGGGCTCGGTACGCCCGAGCCGGGCGAGCGTGCGGTACGCGACGGAAGGGGCGGGCGCGCCGGGGGCGGCGGGCCGGTCGTCGCGGTCGCCGTCGTCGCCGTCGCGGCCCTGCCCCGTGAGGTCGACGCCGCGCAGGCTGTCCACGTACGCCTTCCACCACGCGTCGTCCCTCGACGTACGCGAGAAGTACGTGCGCGTCACCCACCGCAGGCTGTTGTCCGCGACGGCGAGGTGTTCCTTCACGAGCCGCAAGTGCCCCGCTTCGGAAAGGAACTTGAGCGCCTTGGCGCACGCCTGCTGCCCGTAGTCGGCGACGTTCGCCGCGAGGGGCTTGTAACCGATCGCCGCGCCTTCGGGCAGGCGATCGATATACGCGGCGATCGCCGCTTCCCTCGGGCGCAGATGTGCGAAATCGGCTGCGGTACGCGGGTGTTGGCCGGGCGCGGAGCGTTTCCCGTAGCCGGGCTTGGCCGAGGGGTGTGCGGGCGCGCGCAGGGCAGCACTAAACTCTGTGGAATCCACGGTCGAACTCTCGATTCGATGCGTTGGCCAGGCCCCGGATTGGTGTTGTCCGCACCGCCGGGGCCGCTTAATGCCCTGAACGTAAACCGTCAATACGCAACGACGCAAGCTGACCACTGATAGTCATATCGCCTCGTCAGCGGGGGACTTGGGAGGGGGGTCGGTTCCCTCCCAAGCCCTTCCAGTCTTCTGAGAGAGGGCTCGGAGCCCGAGGCTCAAGCCCCGGAACGACCTGCGACGACGACGGCGATGTCACCATCCGGGACTGAGTAGCCGGGCTCATGCGGCGGACACGACCGCACGCTTTGATCAGCACCATGAACGCCGACCCGACCGCAGCCCAGGCCACCCGCCGACTCCGCAAACTCGCGAGCATCTCGGCCTTTTCGATCGTGCCCGCGTCGATTCCGGCCGCGCTGATGGCCCTCACCGGCGAGCGCGCCGGCAGGTGTATCACCTACGGCGAGAACTGCGGCAGCAACCCCGGCTGGCTGTACCAGGGAAGTCTCCTGCTCGCCGGCCTCGCCTGGCTGACCGTCCTCGTCGTCCCGCGCAAAGCCGTGAACAGGAGCGCGCTCGGGGTCCAACTGGCCGCCGAGGGAGCGTTCCTGATGGCGGTCGTCACGACCTACGCGTAGCGGCGTACCGGACGAAGGCCCGTCAGGACGCCTCCGCGGCCTTCTTGATGCGCTCGCCGAACGCCGGTGCGTCCTTGCGGGACGCGCTGAGGGCCAGGCCCACCAGCAGCTTGCCGATGCCGTGGCCCTCCAGGACGTTGAACAGGCGCACCCGCGTCCGCCCGTCCGAGAGCGATTCCAGGTCGTAGCCGCCCTCGCGGGACGTCACCGTGTTCTTCGACGTCTCCGCCCAGCGGATTCTGGACGGCGTTTCCAGCTCCGTGATCCGGAGTTCGCGCTGGGATCTCATCCCCGCGTCCTTCACCGTGCTCCGGAACACCGTGCCGACAGTCGTGGGCCCCGCCGGCTCCTTGGTGATGTTCTGTACCCGGGGGCTGAATTCCGGATCGTTCGTGCCCTCCGACAGATACGCGAACACTTCCTCGATCGGTCGGTCGATCTCGGTAACCGCTTCGAACTGTCCACTCACAACTGTTCACTCCTTGACGGTCAGAGTGGGGGAAGGTGGCAATTCACCCTGCCCCTGTCGGGCGTCCCGCGCCACTCGGGTTCCTGAGCGCGGGTGAAGTCTCGCCGGACGGCCGAGTCCGAGGTGCGACCGTCCGGGGCCGCGGATACCTTGCCCCCGCCAACCGCCCTCCCGCCCACCGCCCCCGGCCGCGCACTACCCTCCTGCCATGGACAGCGAGCGCGGTGACCGGGCCGGATTCGTAGGCGACATCGTGGCCGCACACCTCCCCGGCTATCGGGCCGACTCCGTTGTACTTCTCGGCGAGGGCGAGGACAACATCGCCTACGAGGTCAACGGGGAGTTGATCGTACGGTTCAGCAAAGAGCCCGATCCGGTACGCCGGGCCGCCCGCGTCGGCAGTGAGGTCCGGCTGCTCGCCGCCGTCGCCGGTGTCTCGCCGCTGCCCGTCCCCGAGCCGAGCTTCACCGCCGCCGAGGACGGCTGCCTGGCCTACTTCAAGCTCCCCGGCCGGCCCCTGATCGATCTGCCCCTCCCCCAACGAGCCGCTCACGATGCCGTGATCGGCGTCAGGATCGGCGAGTTGCTCTCCGCGCTGCACGAGGTTCCGGTCGGCCCGATGGAGCGGTTGGTGGGCGTCGACGACGAGCCGGCCGAGGCGTGGCTGGACGAGGCCGCGGACACGTACGCCGTGATCGCTGCGAACGTGCCGACGGCGCACCGCCCGGCCGTCGAGGCATTCCTGGGCGAGCCACCACCCGCCGGCGGACACTCCCTCGCGTTCTCGCACAACGACCTGGGCATCGAGCATGTCCTCGTCGACGCCGACGCCCCCACCTGGACGTTCACAGGCGTCATCGACTGGAGCGACGCCGCGATCTGCGATCCGGCCCGTGACTTCGGTCTTCTGTACCGCGACCTCGGTGCCACGGCGCTCCACAGCGCTCTGCGGAGCTACCGGACCGACGCCCACGCGGCCGAGGCGATCAGAGCCCGTGCCGCCTTCTACGCGAAGTGCGGTGTCCTGGAGGACCTGGCCTACGGGATCGAGACCGGACGGGCCGCCTATCTCGACAAGAGCCTCGCCGCGCTGACGTGGCTGTACCCGGACCCGGCCTAGAACGTCGTCAGCCGGGCACCGGGAACCGCTACGCCGGGTCCGCCACCGGGCGCATGCCCAGCGTGCCCAGTTCCTCCGCCATCACCCGGCCCGCCTCCTCCGCCAGTGCGTCCTCGCCCAGGTCCTGGTCCGTGTCCAGGCCGTCGAGGGCCGGGAGGGGCTGATCGAGGCGGACGTGGGCCACCAGGGACTGGAGGGCGCGGAGAGAGGCCGAGGCCGTGGAGCCCCAGTTGGAGAAGTACGAGAACTGCCACCACCAGAGCGCCTCGGTCGTCCGGCCCGCCCGGTAGTGCGCCATGCCGTGGCGCAGGTCCGCCACGATGTCGGCCAGGTCGTCGGAGATCCGGCACGGGACCGGTGCCTTGCGGGGCTCGTACGGGTCGAAGACCTCCGAGTAGACGTCGATCGGCTCCAGCATCACCGCGAACCGCTCGCGCAGGTCGTCCACGTCCGGCTCCGGGCCCAGGTCGGGCTCGTACCGCTCGTCGGGGAGGATGTCCTCGTGCGCGCCCAGCCGGCCCCCGGCCAGGAGCAGCTGGGAGACCTCCAGGAGCAGGAAGGGCACGGCGCTGTCGGGCTCGTCGCCCTTCGCCACCTCGGTGACCGCGACGATGAAGCTCTCGACCTGGTCGGCGATCTGGACCGAGAAGTCGTCCGGATCCTGCGACGTGGAGTGCAGCGTTGCGTCAGACATCGAGCAGTCGTCTCCCCTCGAAGGCACGCCCCAGCGTGACCTCGTCGGCATATTCCAGGTCGCCCCCCACGGGCAGACCGCTGGCAAGGCGCGTGACCCGCAGGCCCATCGGTTTGATCATGCGGGCGAGGTACGTGGCCGTGGCCTCGCCCTCCAGGTTGGGATCGGTGGCCAGGATCAGTTCGGTGACCGAACCGTCGGCGAGACGGGCCAGCAGCTCGCGCACCCGCAGATCGTCGGGACCCACGCCCTCGATGGGGCTGATGGCGCCGCCGAGCACGTGGTACTTGCCGCGGAACTCGCGCGTCCGCTCGATGGCGACGACGTCCTTGGGCTCCTCGACGACGCAGATGACCGTCGGATCGCGGCGCGCGTCACGGCAGATGCCGCACAGCTCCTCCTGCGCCACGTTGCCGCAGACCGCGCAGAAGCGGACCTTGTCCTTCACTTCGAGCAGGCAGTTCGCGAGGCGGCGGACGTCGGTCGGCTCGGCCTGGAGGATGTGGAAGGCGATCCGCTGCGCGCTCTTGGGACCGACGCCGGGCAGTCTGCCCAACTCGTCGATGAGGTCCTGGACCACGCCTTCGTACAACGGATCGCCCTTCCTGGAAGTCGGTAATTCTGCCGGTAATTCTTGACGCTCGTACGGTAGTTGCTGAGGCGCCCGGCCAGAAGGGCTAGAAGGGCATGCCCGGCATCCCGCCGAGACCTTGCGCGAGCGGGCCGAGCTTCTCCTGCTGGAGCCGCTGCGCGTTCTCGTTCGCCGCCTGCACCGCGGCGATGACGAGATCGGCGAGCGTCTCCGTGTCTTCGGGATCGACCGCCTTGGGGTCGATGACAAGGCCGCGCAGCTCCCCGGAGCCGTTGACGGTGGCCTTCACGAGACCGCCGCCCGACTGACCGTCGACCTCGGTCGCGGCCAGTTCTTCCTGGGCCGCCGCGAGGTCCTGCTGCATCTTCTGGGCCTGCTGGAGGATCTCCTGCATGTTGGGCTGGCCACCACCGGGAATCACGGTCACTCCTGGCAAATCGACGTCGGTTGTTCGGCAGGTCGAGCCTACGTGGTCGCCACGGTGGCCGTCCTACCCCACTGGAACGAACTCTTTCGGGTGAGAGTGCCCGCCTCCTCCACCTGCTCACGGGGCCCGTGCGGTGGAAGCGCCGGGATTCCGGACGTATGGCCCACCGTTCGGCGGTAGGAAGTGCGGTACGCATCAGCATCCACGTCCCATGTCTCCATCTTCCACTCAGCCCAGCAGCTACGCAGAGGAGCGCCCCCGTGAGCCAGCCGGACATGCAGCCCGGGGGGCCGGCCCGGGACGAGGACGTGCCGCAGAGCGCGCCGCCCCCCGCACCGGGGCCGCCCGCGCAGCCGCCCGCACCGGAAGCGGTGCCGGGTCCGGTCCCTGGCGCCGCCGCCAGGGACCGGGACCCGCTGCTCGCCGAGGCATTCCCCGCCGGGGACTGGAGCGAGCCCGTCCAGCGGCTCGACGAGCTGTACCGGTGGGCGGAGGCGAGCGCCCTGCGCACGGTCGCCCGCTACCGCGCGGAGCGCGTCGCCAAGCGCCACTGCGCACGCGCCCTGCGGGCGGTGACGGCGCTCGGCGTAGTCGTGGGCGCGGCGCTGCCGCTGCTGGATCTGACGGGGGTGCTGGGCCGGACGGCGACCGGGTGGGGGTATCTGTCGCTGCTGCTGGCCGTCGCCTGTCTGGGCTGCGACCGGTATTTCGGGGTGACGTCCGGCTGGATGCGGAACGTCGCGACGGCGCAGGCGGTGCAGCGGCGGCTGCAGACGCTCCAGTACGACTGGGCCTCTGAGTGCGTACGGGAGGTGCTCGGCCCGACGGACGGCACGGCGAGCGAGGCGGCGGAGCGGTGTCTGGGGGTCCTGCGGAAGTACTCGGAGGACATCACAGAGCTTTTACGGGCTGAGACGACGGACTGGATGGTGGAGTACCGCTCCGGGCCCGCGCCGCCGGTGACGCAGTCGGCGGTGATGGGCGGCATGGGGACCACGGCGCGGGCGGACGGCTTCGGCGGGATCATGTCGGGCCGCCTCCCGCTGCCGCCCGGCACCCGCCCGAACATGCCCCGGCAGCGCCCCCCGGACATCCGGTAGGGGAGGGAGGGGCAGAGGGACGGAGGGAAGGCGGGCGGGCCACGGACGCCCGCCCACCCGGCGCTCGGCTCAGCGCACCTCAGCTGAAAATGATCATCGAGCCCTGGCCCAGGCTCCGCGTCGCCGCCGCGTGCAGGCCCAGCCAGACGTGGCGTTCGCGCGCGAACGGGCTGTCGTCGTACGGAATCGGTCCCGCCGGTTCCTCCAGGGATGTCGGCCCCTGCGGCGGAGCCGGGGCGGTCGGGGGGTTGGCCGGGTCGATGCCGATCGACGGGGCCACCAGTTCCAGCTCGCGCAGCAGCCCCTGCGTCGATCCCAGCGGGCCGCCGCCCGCGAGGAGTTCCTCGTTGGAGAGCGGGGACGGGTAGTCCACGGGGACGTACGCGCCCGCGTGGTCGTAGTGCCAGACCAGATGCGACTGCTGGGCCGTCGCCTCGAACATCTCCAGCAACTGCTCGTAGTCACCGCCCAGTTCGCCCACGGGCGTCACCGCGAGGCCGCACACCTGGAGCAGATACACCCGGCGCAGGAAGTGCAGGGCGTCGTAGTCGAATCCGGCGACGGGTGCGACATCTCCGGAGAGACCCGGCATGTAGGCGAAGACGGGAACGGACGGCAGCCCGGCGTCGCCGAGTGCCTTGTCGTAGGCCGCGATCTCTTCGGCGAAGGGGTTGTCGGGGCTGTAGCACAGCACATCGACAAGGGGGACCAACCACAGGTCACAGGCCAAGGGAGGCTCGCTCTCCAACGAGTTCGAACGGATTCCTTCGGATTCTTGACATCATTCGGATTCTTCGGATTCTTCGGGTTTCTTCTGCTCCGTCAGATTCGCACGACTACGTACGGGCGTGTACGCGTACGTACGAACCAGCCGTCGGGCCAGCGTAATGCGGCGAACGCGATCAGCGAAGACGACCGACACCCGTCGACGTCAACGCGCCTTTGGCATGTCCCATACCCACGCGCCCCCCAATCGCTCCCCCGGCCGCCCCAGCAGTTTCGTCACGACCTCGTACAGCGCCGCCTCGTTGTCCTGCGGAGCGAGCACCACCACGCCCGCCTTCCAGTACGCCAGATCGAGCCTGGCCTGCGCGCGCCAGCTCGGGCCGATGTCCGGGATCCGCGCGCCGTAACGGATGTCGCGGAACAGGTTGGAGGTGTAGCGGGGCGCGGCGCCGTAGATGCCCATCCGCTCAGGTCCCCAGGGCCCGTTGAAGTACCCGTCGGGCACGGAGAAGCCGAAGCCCTCCGTCGACTGCCAGTGCAGTGCGTCCGCCTCGACCGGACTCGGCAGAGGTACGGGGACGACACTCTCGCCCTCGGCGACGTAGTCCCGGTACATGCCGTCCGTGATGAACCGCGGCACCTCCGCCCGCTCCCGCACCGGCTGTGGCGTCGGCAGGATCGGCAGCAGCGCGGCGGCGAGCGCGACCAGCCCCACCGCCCGGTGCGTACGCGGTTCGAGGTCCGCGATCCGTTCCGCGGCGAGCGCGATCAGCACGCCGAGCGCCGGGGCGCAGATCATCGCCACCCGCGATTCGATCACCGACTCGAAGAGCGGCTGATGCGCCAGCGCGCGCCAGGGCCCCGGCAGCACCACGTCCGTGAACGGGATCCGGATCTTCTGCCCCATCGACAGCAGGGCGGCCACGAGCACCGTGCCCGTCAGTGCCTTCACCAGCGCCGAACGCCACAGCCACACCACGATCCCGAAGACGAGCGCGGTCAACGGCCAGCCGTAGAAGGCGTTCTGCTCGGTGCGGTTCATGGCGAGCGTGTCGGCGCGCGTCTCGTCGCCGAGCAGCGAGCGGCCCGAGAACTCCAGGAAGGCGAGAGGGCTGTTGCCCGCGTTGTCGCCGTGCAGAACGCTGTGGTAGCTCTGCGGGCCGAAGAACTGCCAGTACAGCGGCAACGCCACCAGCGGCAGACACACCGCCAGCGCCACACCGAGCCCGCGCAGCAGCGACGGCAGCGCGGCGCACGCGACGTCGGGGCGCGCGAGCGCGTACGAGAGGGCGAAGATCAGCATCCCCATCGCCGCGAGCAGCAACGGTTCTTCGCCGAGGAAGATCTGGTACGTCGCGAAGAGCCCGAGCAGCACCCCGTCCCGTACGACGCGCCGGCCCCCGTCGCGGGTCTCGCAAAGCCGCAGCGCCCGGTCGACGATCACCGGGATCATGAAGAGCACGAGGAAGTTGGGGTGCGCGGTGCCGTGCGACATCATCGGCGGCGCGAACGCGGCGAGCGCCGCGCCGAGGGCCGCCGCCGGGCGCACGCGGGTGATACGGCGGACGAACAGCCAGTACCAGGCCACGGCCGTCGCCGTCAGGCCGAGCGTGAGGACCAGCGCCCACGTCACCGTCGGGCCGAAGAGCAGCGTGACGGGGGTCAGGGGGACGGACAGACCGAGCATGACCGTGTTCGCCATCAGATTCACGCCGTCGGGAAAGCCCTGGTACGTGGTGAAGAGCGGGTTGCGCAGATGTACGACGTTGTCTGCGGTGACGGCGAAGAACCACTCCCACTGGTTCTGGTCCTGCATCGAGTCCGCGAGGTACGCGCGGTCCAGGTCCGCCCACAGCCCCTTGTAGAGGAGGAGGGACCCGAGGAGGAAGAGGCCGGCGACGGCGAGATCCACGGGGCGTACGCGGGTACGCAGCCGTACGAGCTCCAGCAGTACGCGCCCGTAGTCCGCGGGCCGGACCTTCGACCCCGACTGGTGCGACCAGCGCACCGGCACCTCGGCGACGGGCCAGCCGGCGCGGCGGAAGTGGCGCAGGATCTCGACGTCTATGCCCCAGCCGTCGAGTCGCGATGCGGCGAAGGCGGCACGGGCCTTGTCGCCGTCGAAGAGCTTGAAGCCGCACTGGGTGTCGCGTAGGCCGCGTACGGCGACGAGCCGGATGAGGCGGTTGCCGAGCCGGCCGAGCCATTCGCGCAGCGGGCGCTGGTGCACGTCGATGCGGGAGTCGGGGAGTGCGCGGGAGCCGATCACGGCGGCGGGGGCGTACGAGCGGCCTTCGTCGCCGGGGCCGGTCTCCGCGCCGCTGTCGGCCTCAGCGCCGGGGCCGGTCTCCGCACCGCTGTCGGCCTCAGCGCCGGGGCCGGTCTCCGCACCGCTGTCGGCCTCAGCGCCGGGGCCGGTCTCCGCACCGCTGTCGGTCTCAGCGAGCAGCGCGTCCAGCCTGTCCAGCTCCTCGATCGGGGTCGCCAGGTCCGCGTCCGTGACCAGCACCCGCCGGCCGTACGACGCCAGGACACCCAGCCGCAGCGCGTGCCCCTTGCCCCGGTTCTCGTCGCTCGTCAGCAGCTGGATGCGCGGCTCGTCCGACGCCGCCTCCGCCGCCACCGCGCCGGTACGGTCCGTCGACCCGTCGTCGACGACGATCAGCTCCCAGTCGCCCCAGCGCTCCGGGTCCGCTCGCAGATGCGCGCAGATCGCGTCGAGGGTGGGCCGCAGCCGGTTCTCCTCGTTGTAGGCGGGGACGACGACGGTCAGGTCCGCGGCCGTACCGACTGCCCCTGGTATGCCCGTCACCTGCGGCACGCCAGGCGCACCGGAGCTCCCGCTCATCGCGTACCCGCTCACCTCCGCGGACGTCCCAGCTCCGGATCAAGCCGGTCCACCCACGCCAGCGAGTGCGCGTGGGAGGCGTCCACGACGGCGCGCGCGGCGTCCGCGTCGCCGAGGGTGATCGCGTCGACCAGCTGCTCGTGCCCGCTCCACAACCAGTCGCGGCAGGCGGCGTCGGCGCGCAGGAAGGGCACGGAGAACACCCACGCCTGGACCCGCATACGGTGCAGGAAGTCGCAGATGTACTGATTCGCGACGAGCGTCGTCAGCTCTCGCCAGAAGCGCAGGTCGTACCCGATCAGGATGTCCAGGTCGCCGCCCTTGGCCGCCCGCGCGGCCTCCTCGGCCCGGCGCCGTACCGACACCAGCTCCTCGGAGCGCACCCGCCCCAGTCCGCTCCCCGCGATACGCCGGAAGATCCCGTCCGAGACCAGCGAGCGCGCCTCGACCATGGCGCGGAAGTCGCCGACGGTGAACTGGTGGACGTGGAAGCCCCGGTGCTGGTCGGAGTCGAGCAGCCCCTGCGCGCTCAGGTCGACCAGCGCCTCACGGACGGGGGTCGCCGACACGCCGTACTGCTCGGCGATGTGCTTGACGGTGAACTCCTCGCCAGGGAGCAAACGCCCTGCCAACACCTCGTCACGCAGTGCGTCCGCGATCTGTTGCCGCAGGGTGTTGCGGGTCACAGCTCCGCTGGCGGGCATTCGTGTTCGTCCCCTCATCCGGCTTCGCACACCTTAAGCCAGGGACGGGGAGGGGCCCTCGCGACCGATCCCGGTCGGCCGGGCCCGCGGGTGCGCCGAGCGGTCCGGCGTACCGCGACCGGTACGCCGGACCTCCGACCCCGCGAGGGGCCCTACCGCGTGTGCTCGTCGGCCACGGCCAGCGCCGCGTCCAGGATCGCCAGACCCTCCTTCGCCTCCCCCTCGGTGACGGTGCACGGCGGCACCGCGTGCGTCCGGTTCATGTTCACGAAGGGCCAGAGACCGCCCTTCTTGCACGCGGCGGCGAAGGCGGCCATCGGCGCGTTCGCCTCGCCCGTCGCGTTGTACGGCACCAGCGGCTCGCGCGTCTCCTTGTCCCGTACGAGGTCGAGCGCCCAGAACACACCGGCCCCGCGCACCTCGCCCACCGACGGGTGCCGGTCGGCCAGTTCGCGCAGACCGGGGCCGAGGACGTTCTCCCCGATGTGCGCCGCGTGCTCGACGATCTTCTCGTCGGCCATCACCCGCAGCGTCGCGACGGCGGCGGCGCAGGCGAGCGGGTGGCCGGAGTAAGTGAGACCGCCCGGGTAGGGGCGGGTCGCGAAGGTGTCCGCGATGGCGGCGGAGATCGCGACGCCGCCCAGGGGTACGTAACCGGAGTTGACGCCCTTGGCGAAGGTCAGCAGGTCGGGCACGACGTCGTAGTGGTCGGCCGCGAACCATTCGCCGGTACGGCCGAAGCCGGCCATCACCTCGTCCAGGATGAAGACGATGCCGTGCCGGTCGCACAACTCCCGTACGCCCGCGAGATATCCGGGCGGGGGCGTCATGATGCCGGCCGTGCCGGGGATGGTCTCCAGGATGATCGCGGCGACGGTTCCCGGCCCCTCGAAGGCGAGGGTCGCCTCCAGGTGTTCGAGCGCGCGGGCGCACTCCTCGGCCTCGGTGGTGGCGTAGAAGGGGGAGCGGTAGAGGAACGGCGCCCAGAAGTGGACGACGCCGGCGTTGCCGGTGTCGGACGCCCAGCGGCGCGGGTCGCCGGTCAGGTTGATCGCGGTGGTGGTGCCGCCGTGGTACGAGCGGTACGCCGAGAGCACCTTGGGACGGCCGGTGTGCAGCCGGGCCATCCGTACGGCGTTCTCGACGGCCTCGGCGCCACCGTTCGTGAAGAAGATCTTGTCAAGGTCACCAGGGGTGCGCTCGGCGATGAGGCGTGCGGCCTCGGAGCGTACGTCGATGGCGAAAGCGGGCGCGAAGGTGGTGAGTTTGGCCGCCTGCTCCTGGATGGCGGCGACGACGACGGGGTGCTGGTAGCCAATGTTGGTAAAGACGAGACCGCTGGTGAAGTCCAGGTAGCGGTTGCCGTCATAGTCCCAGAAGTACGAACCGTCGGCACCGGCGACGGCCAGCGGGTCGATCACTTCCTGCGCGGACCAGGAGTGGAACACATGCGCACGGTCGGCGGCCTTGACGGCGGCCCCGGCCTTCGGGTCGACATTGTCAACAGGGTTGACGTCGAGGTGAGGGGTCATGCCAACAGCGTAGAGAGCGGCGGGCGGGGGCGGGAGCGAACACGGTGTCTGGTGTTGGACGTGTGACTGGGCAGACTGTCGCCCCGCCGACGGTACGGCGCACACGGCACTATCCTCGGCGCGTTGGCTTGTGCGTCTTGGGCTTGTGCGTCTTGGGGGAGGGCCGAACGGCCATGGAGAAGCTGGCTGCGGGAGATCCACAGCGCATCGGCGCGTACCGGTTGCTGGCCCGCCTCGGCGCGGGCGGCATGGGCCAGGTCTATCTGGCCCGCTCGGACCGGGGCCGTACGGTCGCGGTGAAGCTCGTACGCAAGGAACTCGCCGTACAGGACGAGTTCCGCAACCGGTTCCGGCTGGAGGTCGCCGCGGCCCGGCGGGTCGGCGGCGCGTGGACGGCGCCGGTCCTCGACGCGAACACGGAGGCGCCGGTGCCGTGGGTCGCCACGGGGTACGTGGCCGGGCCCGCGCTCCAGAACGTGGTCTCGGGCACGCACGGGCCGCTGCCCGCGCGCTCGGTACGGATACTCGGCTCGGGTCTCGCCCACGCCCTCCAGGACATCCACGGCGCCGGTCTGATCCACCGCGATCTCAAGCCGTCCAACGTCCTCGTCACCATCGAGGGCCCGAAGGTCATCGACTTCGGTATCGCCCGCGCGCTGGAGGCGGTCACCGACGCCGGGCCGACGAGGACCGGGAGTCTCGTCGGGTCGCCCGGCTTCATGGCGCCGGAGCAGGTGCGCGGCACGGCGGTGACACCCGCGTGCGACGTGTTCTGCCTGGGCTCGGTGCTCATGTACGCGGCTACGGGGCGGCTCCCGTTCGGCACGGCGGACACCGCGGTGCACGTGCTGATGTTCCGGATCGCGCAGGAGGAGCCGGATGTGTCCGAACTCCCCGAGGGGCTGCGGGAGTTGGTGGGCGACTGCCTGAAGAAGGACCCGGCGGAGCGCCCGACCCCGGCGCAGATCCTGGCCCGCGTGGGCGAACCGGACGCCGACGAGCCCTGGCTGCCCGGCCCGCTGCTCGCCCAACTGGGCACGGACGCGGTGCAGTTGCTGGAACACGAGGAGCCGGGGGCGCGTACGGAGCTGGCGTTCTCGAAGCCGGTGGGCCCACCGGCGGAACCGTCCCCCGAACCGCCACCGCCCGGCGGGAACGACATGCACGGCATGGCGACGATGATCAGCCCGCCGCCCCCGGAGCCGGCACCGCGGCCGCAACAACCGCCGCCACCCCAGCCCCAGCAGTCCGAGCCACAACCCATGCATCACATCCCCCCACCCCCGCTCCCCCAGCAGTACGGATACCCCCAGCCCGGCCAGCCCCCGCTCCCCCCGTGGGGCGCCACACCCCCTTACGGCCATCCATCCCCGTACGGCCCCACTCCCCCGTACGGCCCGGCGCCCGTCCCGCCTCCCGAGCCACCGCGTCGCAGCGGTCGCGGCACGGTCGCGCTGATCGCCGTCGCGGTGATCGTCGCGCTGGGCGCGGGCGGTTCGGTGTACGCGTTCATGGACAGCGGCAGCGAGAAGAACGAGTCGTCGAACAACCAGGCCGACGACAAGTCCTCCGCGGACGAGAACACACCCTCCGAGGAGCCCTCGGCCACCGGGTCACCCTCCCCGTCGGCCTCCGAGGAGGCCGACCCCGGCGACGTACCGAAGCAGTACCTCGGCGCCTGGTCCGGCACCATCGACGGCGCGAGCGGGCTCAACACCCGCGAACTCTCCATCCGCCAGGGCGCGGTGGGCGACACCGTGCTCGTCCTGACGGCGGAGGGCCCGACCGACACCGGCGGCACGTATCAGTGCGTCTTCGAGGCCTCGCTCAGCGCGGCACCGGGCTCCGGCCCGCTCCGGATCGGCCCGTCCACGGTCACGACGGGCCGCCCGATGTCCTCCTGCACCCCGGGCGCCGCGACAGAACTGACGATCCTCCCGGACGGCCGCCTGCGCCGCGTGACCACGGCGAACGGCGAATCGGTGACGTACACGAAGAACGACTGACGGCGCGGCCTAGCCACCACATGAAGACGAGAGCGGCCTGCTGAGCCGGGCCGACTCCTGGCTGTGGCGATCAAGCATTTGCCTACACCCTTTAGGTATGCGCATAATCTACTTAGGAACACCAGCGGAAGGCCGGACCCATGTCCCCACGAGCAGGACTGACCACCGAGCGCCTGGTCCGTGCCGGAGCCGAGTTGGCCGATGAGGTCGGGTTCGAGCAGGTGACCGTCTCCGCGCTCGCCCGGCAGTTCGACGTCAAGGTCGCGAGTCTGTACTCGCATCTGAAGAGCTCCCACGACCTCAAGACCAGGATCGCCCTGCTCTCCCTGGAGGAGATGGCCGACCGGCTCGCCACCGCGCTCGCCGGGCGCGCGGGCAAGGACGCCCTCGCCGCCTTCGCGGACGTCTACCGCGACTACGCCCGCGAGCACCCCGGCCGCTACACCGCGGCCCGCCTGACGCTCGACCCGGAGACGGCCGCCGCGAGCGCGGGACCCCGGCACGCCCAGATGACCCGGGCGATCCTGCGCGGGTACGACCTGACGGAGCCGGACCAGACCCACGCCGTACGGCTCCTGGGCAGCGTCTTCCACGGCTACATCAGCCTGGAGACCGCCGGCGGATTCAGCCACAGCGCACCCGACACCCGGGAGACCTGGGTCTGGATCGTGGACCGCGTCGACGCGCTCCTCCGCACCTGGCCCCCCTCCGCGCCCGCCACACCCCCCGCCCCTCCACCCACGAAGTGAGACCGATCATGCGCGACTGGATCACCACCCCCCTCACCCCCCGCCTCCTGCGCGGCGCCCTCGATCTGGAGCGCACCGCGCACGGCCTCCTGCCACACCGCCTGCCCGCCTGGGCCCGCGCCCAGAACACCGACCCGGGCCTGGCCATGGCGGAGGACCAGCCCTCCGGCGTACGGCTCGTCCTCCGCACCCGGGCCACCGCCGTCGAGCTGGACGTGCTGCCCACCAAGCGCGAGTACGCGGGCGCCCCGCCCCGCCCCGACGGCGTCTACGACCTGCTCGTCGACGGCCGGCTGACCGACCGGGCGTCGGTCAAGGGCGGCAACATCCTGACCATCGACATGACCGCCGGAACCGCCGAGATCAAGCCGGGCCCGCCCGGCACCGTGCGCTTCGACGGCCTGCCCGCCGCCGAGAAGGACGTCGAGATCTGGCTGCCGCACAACGAGACCACCGAGCTCGTCGCCCTGCGCACGGACGCCCCCGTCGAGCCCGTACCGGACCGGGGCCGTCCGGTCTGGCTGCACCACGGCAGCTCGATCAGCCACGGCTCCGACGCCGCGAGCCCCACCACGACCTGGCCCGCACACGCGGCCTCCCTCGCCGGGGTGGACCTGATCAACCTGGGCTTCGGCGGCAACGCCCTGCTCGACCCCTTCACCGCACGCACCATGCGGGACACCCCCGCCGACCTGATCAGCGTCAAGATCGGCATCAACCTGGTCAACACCGACCTGATGCGCCTGCGCGCCTTCGCCCCCGCCGTCCACGGCTTCCTCGACACCATCCGCGAGGGCCACCCCACGGCGCCGCTGCTGGTCGTCTCGCCCACCTACTGCCGTATCCACGAGGACACGCCCGGCCCGAGCGCCCCGGACTTCTCCGGGATCAGCGAGGGGCGGATCCGGTTCCTGGCGGCGGGCGACCCGGCCGAGCGCGCGAGCGGAAAGCTGACGCTGAACGTCATCCGCGACGAGCTGGCCCGGATCGTACGGCAGCGGTCCGCCGACGATCCGAACCTGCACCACCTGGACGGCCGGGAGCTGTACAGCGAGACGGACTACGCCGAACTGCCCCTCCCGGACGAGCTCCACCCGGACGCCGCGACGCACCTGCGCATAGGCGAACGCTTCGCGGAGCTGGCGTTCACGAAGACCCGGCTGAACCCGGCGCGCTGACCGCGCCGGCGCGCCGGGCCCTCTCCCGGGGGGCGCCTCAGCTCAGCTGCCCCGTCGGCATCAGCGTCAGCTGCTGGAAGTTCACGCGCGCCGGCAGCCCCGCCAGGTACCCGACCGCCCCGGCCACGTCCTCCGGCGTCAGCCACTCCAGCGAGTCCCGGACCCCGTCCAGCCACTCCAGCGCGCCGCCGTCGGTGACGTGGGTCTGGAGCTCCGTGGTGACAAGACCCGGCTCCAGCGTCGAGACGCGTACCTTCTTCGGCCCCAGCTCCACCCGCAGATTGCGGGACATGTGGGTGACGTACGCCTTGGTGCCCGTGTAGACGGCGAAGTTCGTGTAGATGTTCTGCGCGCCGATCGACGACGTGTTGATCAGGTCGGCGACGCCCCGCTCTCCGGCGGCCCGCACCAGCTGCGGTACGAACGCCCCGATGACGTACATCAGTCCGCTGACGTTCACGTCGATCTGCCGCTGCCACAGCTCCGTGGTCCGCTCCTCGATCGGCGCGGGCAGCATGACCCCGGCGTTGTTGAACAGCAGGTCCGCGCCGCCCAGTTCGGCCTCGACCCGGTCGGCGGCGGCCTGTACGGCGTCGGGGTCGCTCACGTCGGCGGCGACGGCGATCGCGGTGCCGCCGTTCTTCCCGATCCGGGCGACCAGGTCGTCCAGCCGGTCCGCCCGCCGGGCGAGGACGGCGACGGAGGCGCCCAGCTCGGCCAGGTGCTCCGCCGTCGCGGCGCCGATGCCGCTGGAACCGCCGGTGACGACGGCGACGCGCCCCGCGAGGGGCTTGGTGTTCGTGGACATGGTTGTGCCTTCCTCGAAAAATGCCAGTGGATTACGAGGCCGGCCCGGCGGCTCGTCCGCCGGCTCCCGGCCCACATCCAGAACACCACCCCCGGCCCCGGCCCCGGCCGCCATAACAGGCCCTGAACAGGCAGGTACTGGCAGAACCCCCCACACCCCACCCGGCACCCGCCCGAGCACCGACACTTGAGTCATGGACCGAAGTGCGAGCACCACCGGTAGAACGCGCACCACCCGCGGCACCGAGCTGGCCGACTTCCTCCGCTCACGCCGCGCCCGCATCACCCCCGACGAGGCCGGCCTCCCCACCGACGGCCGTACGCGCCGAGTGCCCGGCCTGCGCCGCGACGAGACCGCCCGTCTCGCCGGGGTCAGCACGGAGTACTACACCCGCCTCGAACAGGGCCGGGCCACCAACCCCTCCCCCGAGGTCGTCGACGCGCTGGCCCGCGCCCTGCGCCTGGACACCGACGAGCACCAGCACCTCACCGACCTCGTCACGCGCCCCGCCCCCGCCCGCCACACACCCGTGGCCCCGCAGCGTGTCCGCCCCGGCCTGCGTCTGATGCTCCAGACGCTCGGCCACGTACCGGCCTTCGTCCTCGGCCGCCGTACCGACATCCTGGCCTCCAACCGGCTGGCCCGCGCGGTCCTCACCGACTTCGACGCCCTGCCCGCGACCCGCCGCAACATGGCCCGCTACTACCTCCTGGACCCGGAGGCGCGCGACCGCGTCGGCGACTGGGACCAGATGGCCGCCGAGACGGTGGCCATGCTCCGCCTGGAGGCGGGCCGCTTCCCCAACGACCGCCAGCTCGCCGACCTCGTGGGCGAACTGACGCTGCGCTGTCCGGAGTTCACCGGCTGGTGGAACGACCACCGGGTCCTGCGCCGTACGCACGGGACCAAGCACTACCGCCACCCCCTGGTCGGCGATCTGCACTTCAGCTACGAGGCCCTCCAGCCGCCCGGCGACACCGACCAGACCCTGTGCGTCTACAACGTCGAGCCCGGCTCCCCCTCCGCCGACGCGCTGCGTCTCCTCGACAGCTGGACGGCGCCCCAGCACACCGGCCCGGCCCCGGACCCCGCCGCCTGACCTCCGCCGGACCTCCGCCTGACCTCGCGTTCCGCCCCCGTGACCCCCAATACCCGACGCCCGGCATCCACCGGCGGCTCACACGGCGCACAGGGCTCAATACGGCGCTCACGGCGCACACTCCGCACGCCGTTCGGGTCGCTGTTCGGGACTATTCGGGTGGGCGGCCGGTCGCGCCTCAGGGGGTGGCCGTCGGGCCTGTCGATGATCAGATGCGGTCCCGCGAGGACGGGTCCGCACCATCACGAGAGGACTTCCCATGCGCCCTAGTCGCGCACTCCTGACCGCCGCCCTCACCGCCGGTCTCGCACTCACCCCCCTGGCCGCTGTCGCCGCCGCGCCCGTCCAGGAGGACCCGTCCGTTCTGAGCTGGGGCGCCGGCCGTACCGGCCAGCTCGGCAACGGTGCCACGAGGGACAGCTCCACCCCGGTTCCCGTCACCTCGCTCGTCCGCGGCGACGTCGAGAAGATCTCGGCCGGCGGCACCTCGTCGTCCGACTCCTTCGCGCTCGCCCTCATCGACGAGACCGTCAAGTCCTGGGGCCACAACAGCTCCGGTCAGCTCGGCAACGGCAACCGCACCAACCGCAGCGTCCCCACCGCCGTGTCGCGCCTCGCGAACGTCAAGGACGTCGCCGCGGGCGGCGAGCACGCCCTGGCGCTGGACGCCAACGGCCGCGTGTACGCGTGGGGTGACAACAACTACGGCCAGCTCGGCAACAGCCGCACGGGCGACATGCGCTCCGTCCCCAGCGCGATCAAGGGCATGCCCAAGGTCAAGCAGGTCTCCGCGGGCTGTGACTTCAGCATGGCGCTGACGGAGAAGGGCGACGTGTACGCCTGGGGCCGCGGCGTCTACGGCCAGCTCGGCAGCGGCAGCCGCGCCACCAGCTCCGTACCCCGTCAGATCGAGGGCCTGGAGAACGTCTCCGAGATCGACGCCGGCTGTCACCACGCGCTCGCGCTGACCGCCGACAAGACGGTCAAGGCGTGGGGCAAGAACACGTCCGGCCAGCTCGGTGACTCCTCCACGAGGAGCAGCACCACGCCGGTCGACGTCGACTGGATCGAGGAAGTCAGCGACATCGAGGCCGGCGCCAACCACAACTACGCCATCACCGAGGACGGCCGCGTCTGGGGCTGGGGCAACAACCAGAACAACCAGCTCCTGGAGGCCGACCCGGCCGCCGCCAAGAACAACCGCCAGTTCACCAACCGCACCACCCCCATCGGCATCCCGCGCCTCGAAGGCGCCGAGCAGGTCGCGGCCGGCGCCCAGCACGGCATCGCCGTCTTCGGTGAGGACATCTTCGCCTGGGGCCACAACACCGAGGGCCAGGTCGGCAACAGCACCACGTCGAACATGACGAACATGGAGTCGGTCAGCACCCTCGACGCCAACTCGGCCCCGCAGCACGTGGCCGCCTCCCTCGGCGGAAACACGAGCTACGCCTACTGATCCGAACCAGCCCCGGGCATGAAGCCGGCCCTGTGCGGTGACCTTCACGGGTCACCACACAGGGCCGTACCTATGGCGCTACGCCTCTACGCCTCCGTGGCGCTCCGGCTCAGTCGACCTGCTTCACCTGAATGACCTTGTACTCCTTGCCGCCGATGATCTTCGTCGTCTCGCCCGTCTTCACGAACTTGCCGCCGCGCGGGATGAGAACCTCCGACTCCCTGCCCCGGTAGCGGGAGAGCGGGTCGATGTTGCGGCCGTTGTCGGTCGTGATCTCCATCAGGACGTTCTCGCCCTTCCGGCCGTTGGCCTTCGCGTTCTCGGCGGCGCGGTCGGCCTTCGCCGGGTCGCTGGAGGTGCTGAGGTACTCGGGCATCTCGACCTCTTCACCGTTGGCGTACTTCTCCAGCAGCTCGTCCGGCATGAACGTCCCGCGGTAGAACGTGCCCTCGACGGGC
Organism: Streptomyces sp. NPDC058665; assembly: GCF_042714995.1. Taxonomy (NCBI): domain Bacteria; kingdom Bacillati; phylum Actinomycetota; class Actinomycetes; order Kitasatosporales; family Streptomycetaceae; genus Streptomyces; species Streptomyces sp. NPDC058665. Next base: position 94,003 of record NZ_JBHXRX010000020.1, on the reverse strand, counting down.
GGCAGGTGCTCCAGAGCGGTGTCCATCTTCTCGATGAACTTCGGGACCGAGTTGGCCCGGCTGCCGGGTACGGGGTGACCGCGCAGGTACTTGTTCGCGTCCTCGGCCCAGGAGCCGGTGTAGTCCGCGACGATGAGCGCGTCTTCCTTGGTGAAGTCCTCCGTCAGCTTGTGCTTCTTGGCCTCTTCCTCGACCTTCTCCGCCCAGGTCTTCCTGTCGACGCTCCCGTAGTCCGGGATGTCGTCCAGGACGTTCATCGGGGTCTTCACGGGGCAACCGCGAAGGTGCGGGGGCTTCGGCTTCGGCTTGGGCTTCTCCTCCGGATCGTCCTTTATCGGGCGAGGCGGCGGGTCGCTGAGCCCGATGGCCATGCTGAGCCTGTCTTCGACATCCTGGAACGTGTCGACACCGGCCATGGAGCTCGCGGACAGCGCCGCCGCGAGGTCCGCCGGAGAGGAGTCTCCGGGAGCTGCCAGGAGGACGGAGCCGCTGCCGCGGTAGGCGACAGGGGTACGAGTACCGGCCGAGGCGAGCGTGTAACGCCCGTCGCCGGCGGCGCCGGTGGTCACCGGCCCGAAGTAGGCGACGTTGGTGTCGCGGCAGTCTTCCTTCTCGTCGTCCTCGTCCTCGTCCTCGTCCTCGTCCTTGTCGTCGTCCTTGTCCTTGTCGTCCTTGTCCTTGTCGTCCTTCTCAGTGCAGCCGGTCAGGCCCCATTGAGACCCGGCCCCGGTCGGGTTGCACTCGACCTTGTCGTCGTCCTTGTCCTTGTCCTTGTCGTCGTCGTCCTTGTCCTTGTCGTCGTCGTCCTTGTCCTTGTCCTTGTCGTTGCCGCCGCTGCTGCTCCCACCGCCGGAGTCAGACCCGCCGGTGCCGGTTTCCGTGCAGCTCTGCATGATGCCCCAGGGGGCCATCACCGGATTGCACTCGACACCGCCGCTCGAACCACCGCTGTCGGAGCCGCCGTCGGACCCACCGCTGTCGGAGCCGCCGTCCGAACCACCGCTGTCCGAACCCCCGTTGTCGGAACCGCCGCTGTCCGAACCGCCATTGGAGCCGCCGCCGCTGGAACCGCCACCGTTGGAGCCCCCGCCGCTGGACCCGCCACCGTTGGAACCGCCGCCGTTGGAACCACCCCCGTTGGAACCACCGCCGCTCGAACCACCGCTGTCGGAACCGCCGTTGGAGCCACCGCCGTCGGAGCCACCACCGCTGTCGCTACCGCCGTCCGAACCCCCGCTGTCCGAACCGCCGTCGGAGCCGCCCCCGTCAGACCCCCCACCGCTGGAGCCGCCACCGCTGGAACCGCCACTGTCGGAACCGCCGTTGTCGCCACCGCCATCGGAACCGCCGCCGCTGGACCCACCACCGTTGGAGCCACCACCGTTGGAGCCACCACCGCTGGAACCCCCGCTGTCCGAGCCACCGTTGTCACCACCGCCGTCAGACCCACCGCCATCGGACCCGCCACCGTCCGAACCGCCGTCGGAGCCGCCCCCGTCGGACCCGCCGCCGTTCGAACCCCCGCCGTTGTCACTGCCGCCGTCCGACCCACCACCGTCCGAACCGCCACCGTTGTCGCTACCGCCGTCCGAACCCCCGCCGTCCGAACCGCCGTTGTCGCCGCCACCGTCAGACCCGCCGCCGTCAGACCCTCCCCCATCCGAACCGCCATCGGAGCCGCCCCCGTCGGAACCAGAGCCACCGTTGTCCCCACCCCCGTTGGAACCCCCGCCGTTCGAACCCCCGCCGGACTCACCGCCGCCCCCGGCGACCGAGTCGCTCTCGCAGTCGCCGCCGAGGATGTTGCAGACTGCCGTCTGAAGGCCGTTCGCGATCTGGGGTCCCACGCCGGTGAGAAGCAGCGCGCCGATGATCAGCGCGACCACGCCGACCATGCCCGCGTACTCGACCGTCGACTGACCCCGGTTCCGCCGCCACCCGATCATGTGCGGAATCGACGGAACGGCCCCCCGCAACCGCTCGCGCGTCCAGCGCGGCCGTACGGCCCGCTGCTCCGCGGGCAGTTCGAACCAGGTCCGGCTCGCCCCCACACTCACCAGCGCCAACAGCGCGCCCGGCAGCAGCAGTTGGGTGACTCCCCGCGCCGAACCCGCGTACAGATTCACGACGCTGCCGACCAGCAGCCACGCCTGGAGAGCGATCAACGCCATCCAGACGACCTTCCCGCCGGTCCACAGGCGCCGCGCCAGTATCACCGCGCCGACACCCGGCGCCATCGCGTACAGCGCCGCCAGAGTCAGCGCCGGCGTGATGTGGCTGCCCAGCTCCAGCAGCGAGTTCAGCACGCCGATGCCGCCCAGCAGGGTGAGCGCGAACATCAGGTAGAGCAGTACCCGGGTGGCGGCGAGTGCCCTCGGCAACTCCCAGCGTTGCGCGGGGGTGTCGGCCCGGAACATCAGGCCCTGTGAGTACAACAAGGGAAAACCCCTCCACCAAAATGCAATCCCGATATCCCCGGCTCGGGCGTTCAGCCGCGGCGCGTCAACCGGGAGGCTATGCACTCGTGAGACCCGGTCGAAGGGCCCACGGACCCACCCCGAGGCCCAATCCAGCAACCGAGCGGCCCTCCCTGTCGGGGCAAGCCGGACCGGGAGGGCCGAAGGGTGGAAAAACGGCCGCCGGGCCGTGGGAATCCCACGGCCCGGCGATGAGCGGTAGTCGATGCCGCTCGGCTGCGTCAGTCCTCTCCCCGCTCCTCCGGCGATTCGTAGTACTCGTTCTCTATGAACTCGCCGGTCCTGGTGCCGTCCGGATTGAGCTTCCACGCGCCCTTGATGTACTTCGAGTCGATCCCGCCGGGGAAGGCGATCTCATCTTCTCCGGAATGGGGGCTGTTGGGCCCGAAGGTCTTGTTGACGTCGATTCCACCCGGCGCGTCGATCTCGTAGACGTAGTCCTGCCCGTAGAAGGGCACCGGCTTTTCCCTCGTCGTCGTCGAGACGAACCCGGACTCCGTGTTTTTGTCGACGTAGTTGTACAGATCCATGTTGTCCGGGTTCTTCGGCTCGAAGTCGTCCACGAAGACTTCCTCCGGCGGACGGTCGTCGAAGCGGTACAGAGTCTCGTCGGTGGTGCGCCACTTGGTGTTCTTGGGGAGCTTCGACGTGTCGACTTCCTTGACCGCGACTTCCGGATGAGGGTTCTCCCTCGGGTCGGGGGGAAGCGTGCACTCCTCCGACCCCGGCTCCGGCTCCGGCTCCGGCTCGGGCTCCGGCTCCGGCTCCGGCTTCGTGTCGGGCTTCGGGTGAACCGGCTGGTCGTTGAGCCCGATGGCGACGGTGAACCGGTTCTCCACGTCCTGGAACGTGTCGACACCGGCCAGGGCGCTGCCCGATATCGTCCCTGCCAGATCCAGCGGGGAAGGAGCGGTGGGAGCCGCCACGAGCAGGTTGCCGCTGGCGACAACGTGCGTACGAGGACCGGCCGAGGCGATTATGTAGCGACCGCTGCCGGATCCGCCGGTCACACTGGCGTAGAAGGTGGCGTTCTTGTCCCGGCAGTCGTCCTCTTCCTCTTCCTCCTCCTCTTCGCCCTCCCCGTCGCAGGACGAAGATCCCTCGTCCTTGCAGTCCTCCTCGCCGCCACTGTCGCCACCGGAGTCACCGCCACTGGCGCCACCGGAGTTGTTACCACCGGACAGACCACCGGTGATCAGTCCACCGGTAACCAGACCACCACTGAGCAGACCACCACTGATCAAGCCACCGCTGGAGTTCCCGCCGCTGTCGCCACCGGAGTCACCGCCTCCACTGTCGCCGCCACCGTCGGAACCACCGTCGGAACCACCGGAGTCACCGCCACCGCTGTCACTGCCACCGTCGGAACCACCGCCGGAGTCAGATCCGCCGGAGTCAGACCCACCGGTGTCGGTCTCGGTGCAGTTCTGCATCATGCCCCAGGGGGCCATTACCGGATTGCACTGGACACCGCCGCTCGAACCACCGCTGTCCGAACCACCGTCCGAGCCGCCGGAGTCGGCGCCACCGTCGGACCCACCGCCGTCGGAACCGCCGCTGTCGCTGCCACCGTCGGACCCACCGCCGTCGGAACCGCCGTCCGAACCACCAGAGTCACCGCCACCGTCGGACCCACCGTCGGAGCCGCCGTTGTCACCGCCTCCGTCGGAACCACCGCCGGAGTCAGATCCGCCGGAGCTGGTCTCCACGCAGCTCTGCATCATGCCCCAGGGGGCCATTACCGGATTGCACTGGACACCGCCGCTCGAACCACCGCTGTCCGAACCACCATCGGAACCGCCGGAGTCGGCGCCACCGTCGGAACCGCCACTGTCGGAGCCGCCGCTGTCCGAACCGCCGCCGGAACCACCGTTGTCACCGCCACCGGAGTCGCCACCGCCGTCAGAGCCACCGCCGGAGTCAGACCCACCATCGGAACCACCGCCGGAGTCGCCACCACCATCGGAGCCACCGCCGCTGTCCGAACCGCCGTTGTCGCCGCCACCGTTGTCGGAACCGCCGTCGGAACCGCCATTGTCGCCGCCACCGGAGTCGCCACCGCCGTCAGAGCCACCGCCGGAGTCAGACCCACCGTTGCCGGAACCGCCGTCGGAACCGCCATTGTCGCCGCCGCCGTTGTCGGATCCACCGTCAGAACCGCCACCGCTGTCCGAACCGCCGTTGTCGCCGCCGCCGTTGTCGGATCCACCGTCGGAACCGCCACCGTCAGAACCGCCGCCGTTGTCGCCTCCGCCAACGTTGTCACCGCCAACGTTGTCACCGCCACCCGAATGACCGGGATGAGAGACCGAGTCGCTCTCGCATTCGCCACCGAGGATGTTGCAGACCGCCGTCTGGAGACCGGTCGCGATCTGGGTTCCCGCCCCCGTGAGCAGAAGCGCGCCGATGATCAGGGCGACCACGCTGACCATTCCGACGTACTCGACCGTCGACTGACCGCGGTTACGTCGCCACTTGATCAGGTGCGGAAGCGACGGCATCCCTTCCCGCCGCAACTTCTCAAGCGTCAGGCGCGGCCTCACGGCCCGCTGTTCCACCGGCAGTTCGAACCAGGTCCGGCTCGCCCCCACACTCACCAACGTCAACAGGACGCCCGGCAAGAGCAGTTGGCTGACGCCGCGCGCCGATCCGCCATACAGATTGACGACACTGCCGATCAACAGCCAGGCCTGGAGCGCGATCAACGTGCACCAGACCGCCTTGCCACCGGTCCACAGCCGCCGCGCCAGAACCACGGCGGCGATCCCCGGCACCATCGCGTACGCCGCCGCCAGACTCACCGAGAACGAGACACGAGTGCCCAGCTCCAGCAGGGAGTTCAGCACGTCCACGCCGCCCAGCAGCGTGAGGCCGAACATCAGATACAACAGAATCCGCGTCGTGGCGAGTGATCTCGGCAACTCCCAGCGACGCTGAGATATGCCGACCTGGGAAACCAGGGGTTGTGAGTCCGACAACGGAGAGCCTTTCCACCAAACTGCTGAAGATCCCGGCCCAGGCGTCAGCCGTGGCGCGTTAGTCGGAACGTTACGTGCACGCAAGACCCAATCCGAAGGGTCCACGGACCCACCCCAGGGCCCAAGCCGGGCCCGCGTCGTGTTTCAGCCGCTCTCCCCCTCGCTGACCTCCCCGAACGACATCGGCCGGCTGAACAACGCGGCTGCCGCGTTGCGCAGGATCGCCGGGTGGACGAAGCGCTCGGGGTTCGAGGGCGCGGAGTACCAGAACAGCGGCCACGTCCCACCGTCGAGCGCCGGCACGGGCACGTAACTCACGGTGCGGTGGGCGGAGTTGAACAGCGTCACCCCGGGCGCCCAGACGCGGTTGGCCGTACTCCCGGGCGGGAGATAGAAGTACACCGCCCGGCGCCCGTTCGACTCGGTGACGATCGGACCGGGATCGCCCCCCGTGATCGAGTCCATCAGGTCGGCGAGCCGCCGCCCCTCGTCCCCGTCGACGCGCACGGCGTCGAATCGCACACCGGCTTTCCGAAGCTGGAATCCATTCATCGGGACCCAGTCCACACAAAGTCGTTCATTCTGTGTATTCACGCAGACATTCTGCGTAGTCACGGCTAGCGTTTCCATGAGATGGCGGGAGCCGTCGGGTACCGGTTGACCTGCGAGAACTCCCGTTACGTGAGGTCGAGTTCAGTCCAGTCCAGTTGTGACCGGTTGAGTCCGGTCGAGTCGAACGGTGATCGCAATGGCGCGAGCGGAAAACAAGGAAACGGCAGGCCCGGCGACGCGATTGGTGGCGCATATCGCCCGCACGATGCGCCTGCACAAAGGGATGACACAGGAACAAGTCGGCGTCGAAACGGGCTTCTCCGCAGCGGCGATCAGCGCGATGGAGACCTGCGCACAGCCGGCGAGCGACCAGATGCTGGTGGCTCTGGGGCGGGTGCTGGGCGACGAGCTCGGCATCTTCGAAGAGGCGCGGATGTACGTACGGCTGGACAAGTACCCGGCGCAGTTCAAGGACTACGTGCTCCTGGAGCAGAAGGCGGTGGGCCTGTGCCTGTACGCGACTCTCGTAGTCCACGGCCTGTTCCAGACAGAGGCGTACGCGCGGGCGCTGATCGGCGGAGGGTATCCGCCGCTGCCGGAGGAGCGGGTGGAAGAGCTGGTCGAGGCGAGGGTGGCGCGCAAGGCGCTGTTCGACCGGGAGCCGATGGCGTTGATCGAGGTGATTCTGGAGGAGTCGGTGCTGCGTCGGACGATCGGGAGCCAGGAGGTCATGCGTGACCAGCTTTCGCACTTGGCGGAGTGCGGGAGGCGCCGTAACGTGACACTCCAGGTGCTCCCGCTGGACTGCGGCCTGAGCGCCGAGCACGCGGGAGATCGAGGCGGAATGACCCTGGTGGAAACACCAGAACACGACCACCTGGCCTACCTCGAACCACAGGACGAGAGCCTGCTGATCTCGGACCCGGCAAAGGTGAGCACGTACGCCCAGCGTTATGCGAAGATCCGATCACAGGCCCTGGGTCCTCGTGAATCGCTGGGACTCATCGAGCGGTTGGCAGGAGATAGGGAATGACCAGCACCTTGCAGTGGTTCAAGTCCAGCTACAGCAGCGACAGCGGCGGCAGTTGCGTCGAGATCGCCTTCGACTGGCACAAGTCCAGCTACAGCAGTTCCAGCGGCGGCGAGTGCGTAGAGGTGGCCACCTGCCCCCACGCTGTCCACGTACGCGACTCGAAGGTCACAGAGGGCCCCACCTTCACCGTGGCCCCGACCGCCTGGACGACGTTCCTCGGCTGGGCCGAGTAACCACCCCCGACGACCGACCGGCCGCGCACCCCGCCGCCGGTCGCCGCTGTCGCGGTCCCTCCCCGGCCTCAGCGGCTGGTCTTCCCCGAATGAGGCGCACCCCTCTAAGATCATCATGTATGAACACTCCTGACGGTCAGAGGTTCGGTATCCAGATCGATGTCAGGGTGCGGCAGGCCGATCTTGGTCGAGACGGCTCGGCAAGCACGATCGGCATGGCCCGCTGGCTGGAAGACGCCCGGATCCGGCTGCGGCTGCACCGCTTCGAACGCCTCATCGGTAAGGGTGGGTTCGGGCCGTACCAGATCTTGCTCGTCGGCCAACGGGTCAACCGCCTTGCTCCGGCAGGCCCGACCGGTACCCGCGTGCAAGTGCACACCGGCGTTCGCCGGGTCGGGCGCTCCTCATTCACGTTCGAACAGGTGATCATGATCGACGGCAAGCATGTGGGCAGTGGCGACGCCACCGTCGTGCTGGCCGACAACTCGGGGCCGCTCCAGCTTCCGGACGAGCTGATCGCCGATCTCGACGAGATGCGGCTACCGGAGACAGGAACGCCGGCAGCTGCCCGTCCACACCCTGAGCGCCTGCGACGTGCCCACTACTCGTACTGGGCCACCCTGCGTTCCCGGATCGGTGACGTCGACTCCAACCAGCACGTCAACTTCATCGCACTGGCCACTTGGTACGACGAGGCCGTCGCCACCTTCACCTCGCACTCGATCGGGACAAGTCGTGCGGGCTCGGTGCCAGATCTGCCCCCTTCGTCGTACCAGATCCAGTATCTGGCTGAGGTGACCTACCCGGGCGACTACGAGATCGGGCTCACGGTCCGCTCCGTCGACACCGACTCCGTGCACTACGAACTCGGTGTCTTCCACGACAGCACCTGCCTGAGCGTGGCCGACGCCATCGGCCCCCGCGGCGAACTGACCGCCGAAGCCCTGGAAGCGGCCCCGACGGCGGACTGACCACGGTCTCTCGGGGACAGGCCCGGGCTCATCCCGGCATCGCGGCGCCACTGGCCCCGATCCGCGCCTGCGAGCCGCACGCGCGAGGTCGCCGAGGTCAGTCGTGTGATCGGCGTAGCCCTGTGGCGGTAGATCATGCCCAGCCCGACGCCGGCCTTGGCCGCGATGTCACGTACCGGCGCGTCCACGCCTGACGTGACGAAGACCGTTGCGGCCGCATCGAGCAGGGTTTCCCTGTTACGTCGGGCGTCCTTCCGCCCGGACGGGGCCGCCTGTCTGGCGTCCTCGTCGCTGTCGCTCACCGCACGCTCCTTTCACTCACGGCTTGCAGAATCGGAACCGTGTTCCGTATCGTTCCGGAACATGGTTCCGATTTGCTTATGATGTCAGAGCGGGGCCCGGTAACCAAGCCATGTAGTGCACCGCGCTTCACCCCTCATGAGGAGACACAGTCATGCAGTACCGCATCTTGGGCCGCACCGGTGTGCAGGTCAGTACCCTCGCGCTCGGCGCGATGAACTTCGGAAAGATCGGGCGCACCACCCAGGACGAGGTCACAGCCATCGTCGACGCCGCGCTGGAGGCGGGGATCAACCTGATCGACACTGCCGACGTGTACAGCGGCGGCGAGTCGGAGGAGATGGTCGGCAAGGCTGTCGCCGGGCGCCGCGACGACATCGTGCTGGCCACGAAGGCGACCATGCCGATGGGCGACGAGCGCAATCGCCGGGGCAGTTCGCGCCGCTGGCTGGTCACCGCGCTGGAGGACAGCCTGCGTCGGCTCGGCGTCGACCACGTCGACCTGTACCAGATCCACCGGTGGGATCCGAACACCAGCGACGAGGAGACCCTGTCAGCGTTGACCGACCTGCAGCGCGCGGGGAAGGTCCGCTACTTCGGCTCCTCGACTTTTCCCGCCCACCGCATCGTGCAAGCCCAGTGGGCCGCCCGCGAGCACCACTTGAGCCGCTACGTCACCGAACAGCCCAGCTACTCGATCCTGCAACGCGGCATCGAGACCCATGTGCTGCCCGTGACCGAGCAGTACGGGCTCGGCGTCCTGGTATGGAGCCCACTGGCCTCTGGCTGGCTGTCGGGCGCGATCCGCGAGGGCAGGGACATCACCACCAGCCGCTCAACGTTCATGCCGCAACGCTTCGACACCACCATCCCCTCCAACCGGGCCAGGCTCGACGCCGTCGAACGGCTGGCCAAAGTCGCCGACGAGGCCGGTCTGACGATGATCCAGCTCGCACTCGGCTTCGTGACCGCGCACCCCGGCGTGACCAGCGCACTCATCGGCCCCCGCACGCTGGACCACCTGCACTCGCAGCTCGCCGCCGCAGACACCACGCTCCCCGCCGACGTACTCGACGCGATCGACGGCATCGTCGCCCCCGGCGCCGACCTCGCCGCACACGAGAAGAACGACACTCCGCCCGCGCTGCTCGACCCGTCCCTGCGGCGACGCTGATCGTCCCAGCGACAGCCTCGAACTCGTCGCCCGCGATTTGCACGGCCATAAGCGACGCCCATGAGCGCCCGCCTATCTGCGCGGCCTCTGAGTACAGAACGTCTCCGCCACCGCAAGGGACAGCGCCAGGGCAGCCAAGTCCGGCGGGCCCTTCGTTCAGTCGAGGTCGACGCAGAGGACCAGCAGGCAGAGACCCGGGTCGTCCGCCGGCTCCTCGGCAGCCGGGGGTGGGGGCGGAGGCGTGGCGGGCTGGGTGGGCTTGTTCGGCTTCGGGGCCGGCGTATCCGCCGTGGGCGGCGGTGTGTCGGGCGTCTCCGGCGACTGCGGTTTCGTGTCCTGCGGGGGACGCGCGTCGTCCGGGGTCGTCGTCTGCGGCGCGGTCTTCCGCTTGGCCGGTGCGTCGACGGGCGTGATCGCGGTCGCGCTGCCCGGGGTGTTGGAGTCCTTGGTGTCCTCGGACTCGCTGCCGGCTCCGGGCTTGGCGTGCTTCGGGGCGTGCGTACGGGAGCGGTCGGCCGTGGGCTCAGAGCCGGTGTCGCCTGCGTCGACGGAGCCTCCGGACGAGGTGGACGGAGCCGTGGCCGGTTCCGGAGTCGTGGACGCCTGGGCCTGGGAGACGGAGGGCCGGGACGACGGCATGAACGCGAGGGTCAGACCACCGCCGACGAGCGCGACGGTCGACGCCACGACTGCCCGGCGGCGCTGCTTCTTCCAGTCCGCCAGACGGCGCCTGCGGGCGGCGCGGCCCGTGGCCGAGCGGGTCGCGGGACCGACGGGCGCGTCCGGGTTCACGTCCGCGGCCATGTCCAGGGCCGGGTCGGCGAACCCCGGGAACGCGTCGAACTCCCGCGTGTGCGATATCTCGGACATCACCGCGACGGTCGTGGGAGTGAGCTGGAGCTGTGCGCCTGAGGGTGCGATGTCGGGGGCGTAAGCACCACAACCGGGGCACACGAAAACCCCGTTGAGCGTCCGACGGCACGTACTGCAGTAGTCCATCCGCGATCTTCCTGTGCTGACTGCGCCGCCTGGAAGCCGACGACCTGTCTCTATTTCGCACTCAGGATCGAGCGCCCAACAACCTAGCCGCTGGGGCCGGAGACCATGCGAACCCCATGTGGCGCTCCTGCGAAGATCGCGAAACCGCGCACCGCGGGGGTGGCGGCCGGGACCCTCGGAAACGCTCCGTCGGACCATACCGCCGCACAACCCTTCGTGAATGTCTCCAGCCCTTTTTGAACACCAAATGCCGTGTGTGGAACGGGTCATGAACATCCGTCATCGAAACTCTTCGGCGTACTGCTGTTCGCCGGATCCCCACCTACCGTCACCTCACGGGGTCGGAGAGTGCCGGGGGGCGACAGATCATGGAGTGGTTCAGCGGAGAGAATGTTTTCGCCATCCTGGCCATGGTGCTGGGTGTGCTGACCTCCGCGGGGCAGGTCTGGTACGAGCGCCGGGTGCCGCACAGCAAGCGGATCGGGTACCGCGTACAGATGGACACGGCGATCGGCAACGACGCCGACTCCGGCCGGACGAATGTGCGTCTGGGACTGTTCGACGACGACCCGGACATGGCGGACGCCACGCTCGTACTGCTGCGGCTGGAGAACGACGGCTCGCAGCCGATCTCGGTCGGGGACTACACGTCGCCCAACGTGCACGGTCTGACGGTGCGGTGCACGAACCGGCGGATCAAGGCGGTCGCGGTCACGGTTCCTTCGGACAACACCGATCTGATGGACAACTTCACGCCCGCGAGGGGCTTTCGGCGTGCGGGCAGCCAACTGACCGTGCCGAAGGTCCCGTTGAACAAGGGGGAGCACTTCAAGCTGCTGGTGCTGCTGACCGGCGGCAAGGTGGGGGACGAGGTCAAGGTCAGCGGCGGGCTGTCCGGGGGGCGGGTGGCGGTCAACCGGGCCATCAAACCCGACGAGGCGCCGCCGAAGTTCAGCCGGCCGGCCCGGCTGATCACGCTGTTGCTGACGGTGTGTCTGATCGCGCTCTCCACGATCATCATCGTGCGGGGCGACGCCGACACCACGCCGCTGGGGTGCGAGACGGGCACGCTGACGGTCACAGGATCGACGGCGTTCGCGCCGGTGGCACGGAAGTTGGCGACGTCGTACGAGGAGGACTGCCCGGACTCCACCATCGAGGTGGACCCCAACGGCAGCCTGGAGGGCATCCGCGACCTGGCGAACAGCGCGTCGAAGACCGTGGTCACCCTCTCCGACGGACCGAAGCCCGTGGGCTTTCCGGACCTGGAGGAACACCGGGTCGCGGTCTCGGTGTTCGCGCTGGTGGTCCACGACGACGTGCCGTTCAAGGGGCTCAGCACCACGGACGTACGGAACATCTACCGGGGCAACGTGAAGAACTGGAACCAGATCACCGGCACGGACGGCGAACGCGGCCCGGACCTGCCGATCAAACTGATCAGCCGCGCGGACGGCTCGGGCACGCGGGACATCTTCGAACGCAAGATCCTCTCCGGCGACGAGGAGAAGCAGAAGGTCCGGACGGTCGACGACTGCCGCCGGCCGGTGGACCCGGCGCAGCGGACGTTCCGCTGCGAACTCGACACGACGGAGCAGGTGCTCAAGACGGTGAAGGAGGTGCCTGGTTCGATCGGCTACAGCGAACTGCGCTCCAGCACGGGCGTGAACGGCCTGCACCGCCTCTCACTGGACGGCCTGCCGCCTTCGGTGGACGACATCGCGGAGAGCGACTACCCGTACCGCGAAATCGAATACGGCTACACCTACAACCGCCCGGCCCCCGACACCCTGGCCTCCAGCTTCCTCAACTACCTGATCCGCACGGGCGGCACGGACGTGGTCCGCGCGGAGGGCCACCTCCCCTGCGGCCGCCCGGAGGCCCTCGAAATCTGCGCGGACCAGTAACCCCACGGGCCCCTCACCGGACCTCGGGCGGCGCCGCGGACCCCAACGTCCATTGAAGGTCGAACACCACCAGGGGCGGTTCCTGCCGGGCAGGGAATGCGGACAGTTCGGTGTGGGCCGCCGCGATATCGGCGTGCAGGGCAAAGGCATCCGGCCATCTTGTGAAGCGTGAGGACGCGTCAATGACGATCCCGTCCCAGTCTTCGTCTTCTGTCGCCCCCGACCGGTCGATGACAAACCCCCGACACTCGGCCCACCTCCGGCGCATCACGCCCCGCACCGCTTCAACGACCTCGGTCTGCTGGGCCTGGTCCATTCCGTCCAGACCGAATTCGATGACGGTCACGTCACCGTCGGCCGGACGGCGCACACGCGTGAAAACGTCGGTCTCCCCGTCCAGCCAGAACTGGAAGTTGACCTCACCACCCCCTGAACGCCGAACAACGGCGACGGACTCAACAAGCTCACCCCGCGTCAAGAACACCTGCTCGCCCCATGAATCCGGCCCGTTGGTGATGGACGAGACGAGCCCGGTGGACGGATTCCCCAGGCTCAGACCGGCTTCCTCCAGGGCGGCCACCAGGGTCTCCGCTGGATCGGAATTCGAATCGCCCTCGTACCAGTAGACAAAGCCGTCGCTCATCGATCTCACCTCACGAATGTGTGGACATTCCCGTCACCAAGAATCCTTCGGGCCAGATTCAGAGCGGCTTCCGGCGTCCCCTTCTCCAGATAGACTTGTGCCCGGACACCTTGCTGTTCCGCCGCATACTTGAGGATGTGGCACTTCTCCCCAAACTTGGCAAGATTTCTGGCCTTCGCAGGACCTCCGACGGCTATGTACGAACCGTCCCCGCCGATGACATCAACGTCACTCGTTCCCGCACCGGGTTTGGTGACCTTCAGCCCAGGCTTTCCCGGCGCTCCGGAGGGAATCCTACCGTTGGTCAGTTCCGCCACCTTCTGCTCACGCGCGGCGCCAACTGCGTCGGATACCGCGGGATCCGTTGAATTCTTCTTTCCCTCCCCCTTGTCACTGTTGCCGCTGTTCCCGCCCTCCATGCCGTCCGCGCTCGCCGCCATGAGGACGACACCCGCCGTCCCGAGCAGCGTCGCGTCCAGTGCGGCGCCCGCCGTGATCGCGCCGCCGGCCGTCGCCGCTCCCGCTCCCGCGAGCGCGAGTCCGCCCGGTGGGAAGAGCGCCAGGAGTGAGAGCAGGAGCAGTGCGAAGCCGAGGTAGACCAGGAAGGTGTCGAGCGCGTCGAGGAGGTGGAACGTGGTGATCGCCTTGCCGGCGGGCCCCGCCTCGCCAAGCCCCCGGTACAGCAGAAGCGTTCCGGCGGTGGCCGCTCCCAGGGCCGTGACCAGGCGGAAGCGGTGGACGGCCAGCCGTTCGGCGACGGGCTGGGCCGTAACGGCTCGGGCGGTGCGGAGAAGGCAGACCAGTTGCCAGGCGATCCACGCGAGAGCGGCGATACCGAACCCCATCAGGATGTCGGGGCCGTTGCCGGTGGTGAAGAAGTTCTGAAGCCCCGCCGTGGAGATGAAGGAACCGACTCCGAGGAGGAGCAGCGCGGGTAGCGCCAGTACGCAGGGGACGAGGAACAGCCATCTGCGCCGCGAAGCCCCGGCGCCCGGCAGGAGCCGGGCTCGTAGCTCCTCGGGACGCCAGCGTCTCCATGGTCCGAGGCGTCCATCCGCGCGGTGGCGTCCGCGACCGCACCGCGCAGCGGTTCGGTCTGTTCCGCCCGCCCGACGGCCGCCGCGTACAGCAACGCGCGGCGCAGGCCGACGTACCGCAGCACGATCAGCACGCTCCAGGGAATCCGCCGCCACGCGCCGCGCCGGGACAGACTCCACGAGGAGTAGCGCAACAGCGCGGCCACGCTGTCACCGTCGGCGCGTTCGGCCGAGAGCAGCACCCCTGGCACGGTGCGTTTCCCCCGGTGGAGGACGCGCAGGTCCACCGCGAGCGCGACCAGCAGACAGACCAGAGGCACGGCCCACGCCTTCGCGTCCAGCTCATCCAGCCACTGCCTGGCGGCCTCGCCGAAGGGCGCCGGCAACCAGGCCCCGAACACCTGCTCAGGACCCGGCACATAGGGCGGGAAGATGCTGTCCGGAACAACCCAGCCGCCGGCGGCATGGGGGATCGCACGGTCCGCGTCCAAGCCGAACCGGAGTACGCCCTCCAGCAGACCGAACCCGGCGCCGAGCGCCCCGCCCAACACGACGAAGTCCGTCAGCCCCCATTGCGTGCGTACCTTGAGGCTCAACCCGGCGAGCAACAGCGGGGAGACCTTGGCCAGTTCCTCCAGCCACGGCGCCACCGTGTAGCCGGTACTGCTCACCACCTGCGCAAGCGGTTGCCCGGACCAGTCCGAGTAGAGGCGGGTGTACGCGAGTTGAAGCAGCGCGGTCACCACTCCGCATCCGTAGACGCCCACCACGACCGCCAGCAAGCACCGTGGACAGCCGGACCGAACGGGTGAGCAGGGAAGGGGCGAACAGTTGCAGCACGCCCCAGACGGCCGCGGTCACCATCAGTACCGTCACACAGGCCCCCGCCCAGAATCATTGATTCGCTAGTGCGAACAACATCGTATGGGCGGCCGAGCTTCGAAGCCAGGGGATCGTGGCCAGGTTCCACGCGTGGATACGGCTCCGCCCCGGCCGCTGTCGGGCTGCCGGGGCGGGTCGTCGGCCGTCGGCCGTCGGCCGTCGAAACGAGGGCTACAGGAACGAGTTGATCTGGATCGTTTCCGTGCGGCCCGGTCCCACTCCGATCGCGGAGATCCGGGTGCCCGACATTTCCTCCAGCGCCTTCACGTACGCCTGCGCGTTCTTCGGGAGGTCCTCGAACGTCTTCGCCTTGCTGATGTCCTCCGTCCAGCCCGGCAGGTACTCGTACACCGGGGTCGCGTGGTGGAAGTCGCTCTGGCTGTACGGGAGTTCCTCGACGCGCTTGCCGTCGATCTCGTACGCCACGCAGACCGGGATCCGCTCCCAGCCCGTGAGCACGTCCAGCTTGGTGAGGAAGAAGTCCGTCAGGCCGTTGACCCGGGTCGCGTAGCGGGCGATCACCGCGTCGAACCAGCCGCAGCGGCGGTCGCGGCCCGTCGTGACGCCCCGTTCGCCGCCGATGCGGCGCAGCGCCTCGCCGTCCTCGTCCAGCAGTTCCGTCGGGAACGGGCCCGCGCCGACGCGGGTCGTGTACGCCTTGAGGATGCCGATCACCCGGCTGATCTTCGTCGGGCCGACGCCCGAGCCCGTACAGGCGCCGCCCGCCGTCGGGTTGGACGAGGTCACGAAGGGATACGTGCCGTGGTCGACGTCCAGGAGCGTGCCCTGGCCGCCCTCGAAGAGCACGACCTTTCCGGCGTCGATCGCGTCGTTGAGGACGAGAGTCGTGTCGCTGACGTACGGACGCAGCTTGTCCGCGTAGCCCAGCAGTTCCTCGACGATCTTGCCGGCCTCTATGGCGCGCCGGTTGTAGAGCTTGGCGAGGAGCTGGTTCTTGAAGTCCAGCGCCGCGTCGACCTTCTGGATCAGGATCGACTCGTCGTACAGGTCCTGGACACGGATACCGACCCGGTTGATCTTGTCGGCGTATGTCGGGCCGATGCCACGGCCCGTCGTACCGATCTTCCGGGAGCCGAGGAACCGTTCCGTCACCTTGTCCATCGTGGTGTGGTACGACGTGATCAGATGGGCATTCCCACTGATCAGCAGCTTCGACGTGTCGACGCCGCGGTCGTTGAGCCCACTCAGCTCGGAGAGCAGGACGGCCGGGTCGATGACAACGCCGTTGCCGATCACCGGCGTGCAGTCAGGCGAGAGGATTCCGGAAGGGAGGAGATGCAGCGCGTATTTCTGGTCGCCGACGACGACCGTGTGGCCGGCGTTGTTGCCACCCTGGTAGCGCACTACATAGTCCACGGATCCACCGAGCAGGTCGGTGGCCTTTCCCTTGCCTTCGTCACCCCACTGAGCACCGAGCAGCACAAGTGCGGGCACAGGCGTACACCCCTTCCGGGCGGGGCATGTCCAAGGCCAGGGGACGCACATACGTAGGACGCACGCGTGAGAAATCGCACGACGCCGTACGACGAAGCCTGAGCCGTCGAACCGGTTGCCCCGGAATAGACCAAGCCCCTGGCGCAATAGCGCAAGGGGCTCTTGCACAAAGATGCTACCCGAGGAAGGACCGAGGTGTCGGCTCCAGAGCCCGCCGAGAACGGTGCCCAGCAGCTTCTGGTGGTCATCGACCCGGTCGCCCGCCGCACCGACGGCGAATCAGTCCGCATCGCGAAAGACGTGTTGAGCGCGGGTGCGACGGCCAAGATCTGCCTGCCCGACGGCCCCGCCGACTTCGCTCGGGTGCTGGCCCGGAGAGGCTCGCGGCGGCCGGTGGTGATCGGCGACGACCGCGCTCTGCTGCGGACGGTCGCCCTGCTGCACCGGGAGCGCGACCTGGCCGCGGGCGCGCTGTCGCTGGTGCCGGTCGGGGTCTCGGTCGACCTGGCGCGGTCGCTCGGCGTGCCCACGGGCGCGGTCGCCGCGGCGCGGGCGGTCCTGGACGGAGTCGTACGGCGGCAGGATCTGCTGGTCGACGACAGCGACGGCGTGGTGCTGGGGGATCTGCGGATCCCGGCGCCGCCGCCCGCGGAGGACGGCCGCGCCGGCGGCTCGTCCGTCTGGCACACCTGCCGGTCCCTGGTCCGGACGCTGGTCAAGCCCGTGCCGCAGGTGCTGGCCGTGCACCCGCACCGCCTGCGGGTGGAGGCGGACGGCGTGGTGCTGAGCGATCTGGACGAGCCGGTCGAGGCGGTGACCGTACGGTCGGTGGCCGGGCGGGCGGAGATCGTGATCCGTACGAGCGCCTCGGCCGAGCCGATCACGGCGAGCGCCCTGTCGGTGACGGTCTCGGGCGCGGACTTCCGCTACCGGGCGGACGCGGCGGTCACGGGCCCGGTGCGGACGCGCACCTGGACGCTGCGGGCGGGGGCGTGGGGGCTGACGCTGCCGGGGGACGCCTGAGGGGAGCCGGGGGGGGGCCGAGAGCCGGGAGCCCGGGGCCGGGCATGCGGGCCTCACCCGCCGAGCTGCTGCGCCCTGTGCTTCGTCCAGCGGTCCATCAGCGATCCGAGCTCCTCCTCCAGGAACAGGAAGAACTCCAGCGTCTCGTTGATCCGCCGCCCCTGCGGGGTGTCGAGACCGAAGTGGTCGACCCCCTCCTGCATCGTGGCCTGCCAGCCTCGCAGCATGGAGTCCCGGTTGGTCAGTGCCTGGTACCACTGGTTGCCCTGCACGCGGTAGCGCTCGCGCCGGGAGCCCGGCTCGCGTTCGCGGATGACCATGTTGACCTGGGAGAGATAGCGGATCGCGCCGGACACGGCCGCCGGGCTGACCTTCAACTGGTCGCCGAGTTCGGCGGAGTTCATGACGCCCTGCTCGGAGGAGAGCAGCGCCGCGAAGACTCTGGCGGGCATACGCGTCATCCCCGCCTCGACGAGCTGGGCCGCGAAGCGTTCGACGAACTCCGAGACGGCGGCCTCGTCCTCGCGCCCACGCTCACTCATGTGCTGACCTCGGTCTCTCTCGCCGCGCTCGTGGCGTCTCCGGTGCAATCAACGCCTGGGGCGCCAGGAGCGAGTCTATCCAGTCCATTTTATACGCTTCCTTAACTTCACAAGTTTCTGAAAAAAGCGTACGTTCAAAATCATGACGAAGGCAATCACCGTCGCCGAACTGCACAAGTCGTTCGGTCGGACGCACGCACTGGACGGCCTCGACCTCACCGTCGAATCCGGTGAGGTCCACGGCTTCCTCGGCCCCAACGGTGCCGGCAAGTCGACCACCATCCGCGTCCTGCTCGGGCTCCTGCGCGCCGACTCCGGCGCCGCCCAGCTGCTCGGCAAGGACCCGTGGAAGGACGCCGTCGCCCTGCACCGGCGGCTCGCCTACGTACCCGGGGACGTCGAGCTGTGGCCGAACCTCACCGGCGGCGAGGCCATCGACCTGCTCTCCAGGCTGCGCGGCGGACTGGACCGGCAGCGCAGGGACGAGCTGATCGAACGCTTCGACCTGGACCCGACCAAGAAGGGCCGGGCCTACTCCAAGGGCAACCGGCAGAAGGTCGCCATCGTCGCGGCGCTCGCGTCCAACGCGGAACTGCTGCTCCTGGACGAGCCCACGGCCGGTCTCGACCCGCTCATGGAGGTCGTCTTCCAGGACGTCATCACGCAGGCGAAGCAGGCCGGCAAGACGGTGCTGCTCTCCAGCCACATCCTGGCCCAGGTCGAGAAGCTCTGCGACCGCGTGAGCATCATCCGGCTCGGGAAGAACGTGCAGTCCGGCACGCTCAGCGAGATGCGGCACCTGACCCGTACGACGGTCGAGGCCGAGACCGAGCGACCGGCCACCGGGCTCGACGGCATGCCCGGCGTCCACGGCGTGCGGCTGACCGACCGCAGGGTGCACTTCGCCGTCGACGGCGCGCACCTCGACGCGACGATCCGCAAGCTCGGCGAGTACGGCATCCGGAGCCTGATCAGCCACCCGCCGACCCTCGAAGAGCTGATGCTGCGTCATTACGGCGACGAGCTGGCCGCCAACGGTCACTCGATCGACGGGGACGACGCCGACTTCGAGACTCCTTCGGCCGCCGCCGACACGACCCGCCCCAGCGGGGTCGCCCGATGACCACCGTCACCGCGCCCGCGGCCGGGCACACCTCGGCCCCCGCCCGGATCGGATCCGGTGCGCTCGCCGGCACCGGGACCCTGATCCGCTTCGGCCTGCGGCGCGACCGCATCCGTATCCCCGTCTGGGTCGTCGCCCTCACCCTCGGCACGATGTCATCGGTGACCGAGTTCAAGACCCTGTACTCCACCGCCGCGGAGCGCGCCTCGGCCGTCAGCTCGATGGACAGCCCCGCCGCGCTCGCGATGACCGGCCCGCGCCACTACCTCGACGACTACAACACCGGCTCGATGATGGGCCACCAACTGCTGGGCTTCATGGCCGTCCTGGTCGGTCTCATGAGCGTCCTGATCATCACCAGGCACACCCGCAACGAGGAGGAGACCGGCCGCGCCGAGCTGGTGCGCTCCACCGTCGTCGGTCACCACGCCCAACTCGCCTCCGCGCTGGTCGTCGCCGCCGTCGCCAACCTCGCGCTCGCCCTCCTGCTCACGCTGAGCGTTCTGTCGGCGGGCATCGACGGGATCACCACCGGCGAGGCGCTGCTGTACGGGCTCACGCACGCGGCCATCGGTCTCGTCTTCGCCGGCGTCGCCGCGATCACCGTCCAGATCACCGCCCACACGCGCGGCGCCTCGGGCATGGCGCTCGCCGTGATCGGGGTCGCCTATCTGCTGCGCGCGTCCGGCGACGTGGGCAACGACGCGCTGTCCTGGCTGTCGCCGATCGGCTGGGGCCAGCGCACGTACGTCTTCGTCGACAACCGGTGGTGGCCGCTGCTGCTCTGCCTGGCCCTCGCGGCGCTGACCGCGGCGATCGGCTTCGTCCTGAGCACCCGGCGTGACGTCGGCGCGGGCCTGCGCTCCGCCCGGCTCGGCCGGCGTACGGCCTCCGCCGCCCTCACCCGGCCGTTCGGCTTCGCGCTGCGGCTGCACCGGGCGACGCTGCTGGGGTTCGGCGCGGGGCTGTTGGTGATGGGCGTGATGTACGGCTCGATCCTCGGCGAGGCGGCCGACATGGTGAAGGACATCGAGCAGGTCCAGGAGGCGCTGGACAAGATCGGCGGCGCGTCCGTCGAAGAGTCGTTCGCGTCGATGATCATGGTCGTCATCGCTGTCGTGACCGCCGTGTACGTGGTGATGGCCGCGCTCCGGCCGCGCGCGGAGGAGAGCGCGGGCCGGGCCGAACCGCTGCTGGCCACGGGCCTGTCCCGGGACCGCTGGGTGGGCAGCCATGTGGCGGTCGCGCTGGCGGGCGGCACGGCGCTGCTGCTGGTGGCCGGGCTGGGCTTCGGCCTCACGGGCGCGGCCTCCGCCGGGGACGGGGACCTCGTCCTGCGCCTGACCGGCGCGGCCCTGGCGTACGCGCCGGCGCTGTGGGTGACGGTCGGCGTGGCGGTGGCACTCTTCGGCTGGTACCCCCGTGCAGGAGCGGCGGCCTGGGTCGTACCCGTGTACGCGTTCGTGGTCGGGTACCTCGGACCGATCCTCCAGTTCCCGAACTGGATGAACAACCTGTCCCCCTTCGGCCACATCCCCCAACTCCCGGCCGCCGACATGACCTGGACGCCGCTGCTGATCCTCACGGCTGTCGCGGCGTCCCTGATCTGCCTGGGTTTGGCGGGCTTCCGCCACCGGGACCTGGAAACGAAGTAAGGCGGGGGCAGGTGGGGCCTCGCCGGCCTGGGCGGGACCGACGTGCGGGTCGGTGATCGAGCTGCCCCGCCGAGCAGCCCCGCCCCCGCCAGCCCGGACCGGGCAGGGACCGGGCGCCGCCCGGGGCAGACCCCCGCAGAACCGGCCCAGTGATCGGGCCGATCCGGGCCCGCTCGACGGGAGGTCGGCCTTGACGGCCCGACCCCGAGCTGACGCTCGGCCGGCGCGGAAGCCGGCGACGGAGGCGAATACCGGAGGTGACGGCCGGAGGGGCAGCCATGGGCTGCCGCTGGCCCGGCAGGGCGTCTGGACCGGACCGACGGCCAGCCCGGCGCCCGGTCGGCCCTGCCGGGCCGGGCCGAGGGCCGAAGGCGTCTACCGGAAGTGGCGGCCCGGACTGGCGTTCGGGCGGGCCGGGCGCCGTCCGGTCCGCCCCGGGGTCGAGGTGTGGCGCCCCTGCGGGGGTGGGCGTCATACCTCGACCAGAAGTTCCTTCACTCCGCGGATCACATACCCCGGCTTCCACTCCGGCTCCGCCACGAGCCGGAGTTGCGGTGCCTGGTGCAGCAACTCGGTGAATGACGTGGTCAGTTCGAGGCGGCCGAGTGCCGCTCCCAGGCAGTAGTGGATTCCCGCGCCGAACGTCACGTGGGGATTGTCCGCGCGGGTGAGATCCAGTGTGTCCGGGTGGTCGAAGCGGGACGGGTCGCGGTTGGCGGAGCCGAAGAGGAGGGCGAGTTCGGCTCCGCGGGGGACGACCGTGCCGTCGATCTCTATGTCGTCCAGCACCCATCGCTCGAACATCTGGAGCGGCGTGTCGTACCGCAGCAGCTCCTCCACAGCTGTGGACAGCGGCGCCTCACCCGACCGCAGGGCCGCGAGCTGTTCGGGGTGCCGGAACAGCGTCCACCACCCGTTGACCGTGCTGGAGACCGTCGCCTCGTGCCCCGCGTTGAGCAGCAGCGCGCAGGTGGAGATCATCTCCTGTTCGCTCAGCCGGTCCCCCGCGTCCTGCGCCGCGATCATCGCCGAGAGCAGGTCGGTGCCCGGCACCGCCCGCCGGTCGGCGATCAACTCCCGCAGGTAGTCCGTGAATTCGAGCGACGACCGGACCGCCCGCCGCGCCGCGTCCTCCGTCGGATTCAGCTCGTACATCGCGCACATGTCGGCCGACCAGGGCCGCAGCAGCGCCCGGTCCGCCGCAGGGACCCCCAGCATCTCGGCGATGACCGCGACCGGCAGCGGCTCCGCCACCTCGGCGAGCAGATCCCCGCCGCCCGCCGCACACAGCCCGCCGACCAGCTCCGCGGCGAGCCGCCGGACAGTCGGCGCGAGCGCCTCGACCGTACGCGGCGTGAACGCCTTCGAGATCAGGCGACGGATCCTGGTGTGGTCCGGTGCCTCCAGGTCGAGCAGCCCGCTGCCGTTGAGGATGTGGAACGGCTCGTGCGCCTCGGGCGTCGGCGTACGCCCGAACTCCTCGTGCGTGAAGCGGTGCAGATACGTCCGCCCCAGCCGCCGGTCCCGCAGCAGGGCCGATACGTCCGCGTGGTACGGGACCAGCCACTGCCGCGACGGCTCGAAGTAGTGCAGCCGGCCCCGAGCGCGCAGCTCCGCGTAGGCGGGATACGGGTCGGCGACGAAGTCGGGCGACCACGGGTCGAACGACTGGGACACCGGCACGGTCGGCGACGGTGCCGGCGCCGGGGGCGTGGTGACGGGCTGGGACGCCGCGTGGGACGTGGGGTGCGCGTCAGACACGGACGCGGACGCGGACTCGGATGTGGGTTCGGGTGCGGGCCGGGACTCTGCCATGCGCGAAACCTACTGACCCGGGCCGGTCGAACGCACGGGGCCCGCCACCGGTACTTCCTCACATCCGCCGCTCACCCAGGAGTGACGAGCCTCGCCTCGTACGCGAACACCGCCGCCTGCGTACGGTCCCGCAGCCCCAGCTTCACCAGGATGCGGCTCACATGCGTCTTGATCGTGGACTCGGCGACGACGAGATGACCGGCTATCTCGGCGTTCGAAAGACCCTGCGCGATCAGCACCAGCACCTCCGTCTCGCGCTCCGTGAGCTCCCCCATCTGTGCCAGCGCGGGCTGCCGCGGGGACTCGGCCAGCTTCGAGAACTCCGTGATGAGCCGACGCGTCACCGTCGGCGCCAGCAGCGCCTCGCCGGACGCCACCACCCTGACCCCGTCCGCCAGTTGGCGCGCCGACGCGTCCTTGAGCAGAAAGCCGGACGCCCCCGCCCGCAGCGCCTGGTACACGTACTCGTCCAGATCGAACGTCGTCAGGACGAGCACCTTCGCGTCCGCGTCCGCCGCCACGATCTCGCGCGTCGCCTCGATACCGTTCAGCTCCGGCATCCGGATATCCATCAGGACCACGTCCGGTCCGAGGGCCGCGACCTGGGTGACTGCCTCACGGCCGTTCACCGCCTCGCCGACGACCTCGATGTCCGGCATCGCGTTCAGCAGGACCGAGAAGCCCTCGCGGACCATCACCTGGTCGTCGACGATCAGCACGCGGATCGTCATGACCGCTCCCCGCCGACCGCCGCGCCCGGACCCGGGCCCGGACCCAGGCCCGAGCCCGCATCCGCGTCCGCGGGCTCGTCCTCCTCCTGCGCGGCGACCGGTATGTACGCCGCGACCTCGTAGCCCCCGTCCGACAGCAGCCTCGCCGTCATCTCGCCGTTCAGCATCGTCACCCGCTCCCGCATCCCCGTTATGCCGTGGCCCGCGCCCGGCGAAGGCTTCACCAGCCCCTGCGGCGGCGTATTGACTATCCGCAGGCCGAGCCCGCCCAGCACATACGAGACCTCCACCTTCGCCGTCGCCCCCGGCGCGTGCCGCAGCGCGTTGCTGAGCGCTTCCTGGATGATGCGGTACGCCGACAGCTCGACGCCCTGCGGCAGTTCCCGTACCGCTCCGGTGACCGCCTTCTCGACGGTCAGACCCGCCTCACGGACATTGGACAGCAGCCCTTCGAGGTCGGCCAGGGTCGGCTGCGGGGCGTCGGGCGCGTCGTAGTCCTCCGCCCGTACGACTCCGAGCACACGCCGCAGCTCGGTCAGCGCCGCGACGGCGTTCTCCCTGATGGTGGCGAAGGCCTTCTCCAGCTCGGGCGGCGGATTCTCCACCCGGTAGGGCGCCGCCTCCGCCTGGATGGCGACGACCGACATATGGTGCGCGACGACGTCGTGCAGCTCACGGGCGATGGTGGTGCGCTCTTCGAGCAGCGTGCGCCGGCTGCGCTCCACCGCGTTCACACTGCGCTGCACCGCCACCTCCTTCTTCGCGTCACGCCGGATGTGCAGCGCGGAGACGGTCAGCAGGCTGAGCGCGGAGACGACGAGCATGGGCGCGCTGGTCGAGCCGTACATCCCGCCGCCGAAGAGCGTCTCGACCACCGTCGAGTACACGAGTGTGAGCGCCCACATCCAGGCCGCCGTGCGGGGGTTCGTCCGTATCGCGACGATCGTCATGACGGCCAGATACGAGGCGAAGGCGGCGGGCGTCCAGGGCCAGTCGCCGTAGTAGGAGACCGACATCCCCGTGATCGCGGTGACCGCGAGAGCCAGCCACCAGGCCGCGACGGGCCTGACGAGAACGAGGACGAGCGGCACCACCGTCATCAGCTCGACCAGCCCCGTGCCGTTCGACGTCCCGACGACCAGCGCGAACAGCACGCACCCGCCGATCAGGAGGTGCGGGAACCATCCCGCGTACTCACGGATCCGCTCCGGCAGCCGCCTCGTGATCACGCCGTCCGTCGCCATACGCGGCATCGGCCGGTAGGCGAAGGCGTCGTGGAAGAGGTCCTGCCGCAGGCTCCCGATCAGGCCCGCGGCCAGTCGGACCTCGGGGCTCCGGGCTTTCCCGGTCCCGGTCCCGGTCTTCGCCGTCTTCGTCTCTGTGTTGGTCACGTTTTCAAGGTACGGGGAGGGACCGCCACCGGTCGTCACCAGTGATAGGGATCCTTTGCCGTCCCTCCCAGGTACTACATGCACACCCCCGAGAGCTACACGCGCCGGAACACCTCCGCGTGCTCGGCCGCCCACTGCGCGAACGTACGCGCGGGACGCCCCGTGACCTCCTCCACCGTCCCGACCGGCGTCCGGCCCTCGGGCGGCGTGTTCCCGTACACCTCAAGCAGGAAGCCGATCACGTGCTCCGGCTGCCCGGCCGCCCGCCACTCCTCGACCGCCTGCGCCTCGGTCAGCTCCACCACCTCGATCTTCTGGCCCCTGGCACCGGCGAGCGCGTCCGCCTTGTCCTGGATCGTCAGCGCCTCGGGACCGGTGATCAGGTACGACCTGCCGCCGTGCCCGTCCTCGCTCAGCGCGACCGCGGCGACGGCGCCGATGTCGCCCTCGTGGACCATGGCGCTCAGCCGCCCGGTGAACGGCTCACGCACGCTGTCGCCTGCGCGGATCCCGTCCGCCCACTCCAGCGCGTTGGCCATGAACTCGACCGGCATGAGCACGGTCCACGCGATGCCGTGCGCGGCGCCACCCGCCTTGACGGCGTCCTGGAGCGGGGTGTCGCCCCCGCCGTTGAGCACGGTGATCCGGTGTACCCCCGCCTTGACCGCGAGCTCGACGATCTCGGGACCGGTCCGCAGCTCCGCGAACGCCCCGCCGTCGAAGGTGATCAGGTGCAGCCCTGTGACGCCCTCCAGCGCGGGGGCGAGCGACGCCGGATCGGCGAGGTCACCCCGTACCACCTCGACACCGTCGGGAAAGTCGGCCTTCGCCGGGTCGCGGGTCAGGGCGCGTACGGAGAGCCCGCGGCCGAGCAGCTCGCGGACTATCTCCCGGCCCACGGTGCCGGTCGCGCCTGTCACAAGGTTCACGTTCGTGTTGTTGGTCATGCGTCGAACGTAGGAGGGCTTGCGGTCAGCCCCGGTCCGCAAGCCGTCTCGGCAAGCCGTCCCCGCGAACCGTCTCCGCGGGCCTTCTCCGCAGGCAGGCCGTCAGTACGCGAGCTGCGCCAGTTCCTCGGCCACGACCGCGCAGGCGTCGGCGCCCGGGTCGACCGGCGGGTAGTGCCCGACGTCCTCCAGGAGCGTGATGCCGACCATCTCCCCGGCCCTGGCGGCGGCGGAGACGTACGCCTCGGAGACGGCCTGCGGTACGACGATGTCGTCCCGGCCCTGCACGACGGCGGTGGCGATCCCGGTGGGCAGCAGCACCGACGGGTCCGCACTGTCCCTGCGCGCCTTCAACTCCGCGTCCCCACCGAGGAGTTGTACGACGGCTCCGCCGCACACCCCCAGCTCGACGGCGGAGGTGAAGTCCGCGATGGGCGCGATGGCGACGACCCCACGCAGCAGCGGCGGCTCGTCCAGCCGCCACGGCGACCCCTGGGGCAGCACATGCCGCGCCGCAGCCCAGAGCGCGAGGTGGCCACCGGCGGAGTGCCCGGTGACCACGATCCGGCGCGGGTCGGCCTGCGGGAGCGCGTCGGCGACGAGCGCGGGCAGGGCGTCCATCACGGCGGCTATGTCGTCGAAGGTCTCCGGCCACCGCCCGGCGACGGGCTCGCCCCCGCCCGCACCCTCTTCCGCGCTCCCCCGCCGGTACTCCACGTTGGCCACGGCGAATCCACGGCCGGCCAGAAAGCCGGCGAACGGCGTCAGATGCCCCCGGTCGTACGGCGCCCGCCACGCCCCGCCGTGCACCACGACCACCAGCGGGACACCCTCGCGCCCGCCACGCGGCGCGTAGAAGTCCACGACCTGGTCAGGATGGTCCCCGTACGCGGATGTGACGTCAGGCTCCACCCCCGGACGCGACATCAGCGCCTCGAACTCGGCGTTGTCACGGGCGACCGCAGCGACATCGGCGGAGCCACGGGCGGCGGAATCCGTCATGCCGCGCCAACCTTTCGATGAGAGACCCGAATTGACCTGATCAGCGCGGACGTTATCAGCATCCGCGCCACAGGTTTACGGCCCGTCCCACCACCGACGGCCCCACCGACGGCCTCGCCGGCGGCCCCGCCCATCAAGATCGCTCCGGCGTCACTTCCGCATCACCTCTCAACGCCGCAGATCGCACGGTCGAGCAGCGCCTGGAGGGCCCTCTCCGCCGCGAACAGCCACTCGTCGTCCGCCTTCTTCCCGGTCGAGTTGATGACCACCGACCGCTGACCGTCCTCACTGACCGCCGTCCGCACGGTCTGCCCCTCCAGATCGCCGCCGTGCCCCCAGCGGTACCCACCACAGCTCAGCGGCTGCCGCATCACCCCGAGCCCGTACCGCAGCCCGGGAAAGACCGCCTCGAAGTCCGCGCCCACGGGTACCGTCCTCCGCAGCTCGGCCATCTGGGCGGGCGGCAGCAGCCGACCGCGCTGAAGGGCCGTCAGAAACCGGTCCAGATCCCGCTCCCCGCTGATCAGCTGCCCGGCCGCGGTCGCCCACGACATGTTGACCAGGCTCGTGTCCGTCCAGCCGGTGGATCCGGGGAACTGCTGATACGCGTGCGTGTAGGGCCCCTTGAGCGTCGGGTCGTCACCGGGGACGTACGTCTGCGTGAGCCCGAGCGGGCGGACGATACGGTCGCGGACCTCCCTGTCCCACGTCTTGCCCGTGGCCTTCTCGATGATCATCCCGGCGAGCGTGTAGCCGGTGTTCGAGTAATTCCAGTCCGGCTCGGGGTCGTTGGGGTCGGCGGGCTCGAAGTCCGGCTTGTGCCTCATCGCCCCGGCCACCGACTCCTCGGGGTCGTGGTGGTCGAACCTGGTCCGCTCGAAGTCCTCGGCCGTGTTGCCGGTGTCCTCGGTGAAGTCGTAGTTGTAGATGCCGCTGGTGTGCTGGAGCAGATGCCGCACCGTGACCCGGCTGCCGTCGTTGCCGTTCCCCGCCACGACCCCCGGCAGCCAGTCCTCCACGGTGTCGTCCAGCGACAGCCGCCCCTCGGCGGCGAGTTGGAGGACGACCGTCGCCACGAACGTCTTGGTGACGCTGGCCGCCCGGAAGTTCGCCGCGTGCGACACCCGCCGCCCGGTGCCGAGTTCGGCCTCTCCGGCGACGGCGTACGTACGGCTCTGTCCGTCCCGTACCTGTACGGAGATGCCCACGTACCCGGCCTCCCTCAGCACACGGTCCACCTCACGCTGCAACTGCTTCCGCGACAGCACGGTGCCTGCGGAGTCCCGGCCGCCGCCTTCCGTCCCGTGCGCGGGAGCGGGCCCGGCGGACACCCCGAGGGACACGGCACAGACGGCGGCGGTGACGAGCGCGGTGACCACGGGCAGGCGCGGACGGCGTGAGGCTTTCGAGTAAGTACCCATGCCCATAAGCCTGTTGGACCTGGCTCCCCGATCCCATGACGCGGGCACCCATCCGGGCGGTGGGGATATCCCCAGGCGGTGGGTGGGGTTCATCGGCCGCCCGCAGCACAGCGGCGGGGCGGGGAGAGCCCCCGTCCCGCCGCCGCGAGCGCGCCTGCCTCAGCTCACGTCCCGAGGCCCCAGCTCACGTCCCAGAACCTCACGTCCCGGAGCCCCGCAGGACATCACCCAGCACCCGCGCCGCCCGCTCCGCGTCGCGGAAGCCCACGTACAGCGGCGTGAAGCCGAACCGCAGCACGTCCGGCCGCCGCAGGTCCCCGACCACTCCGCGCGCGATCAGCTCCGCCATCACCGCGGGCGCCTCCGCGCAGCGCAGCGCCACCTGGCTGCCGCGCTCCGCGTGCGCGGCCGGAGTAAGTGAACTGACCCGTCCCGCCGGGGCGTACGCCTCCACGCACCGCAGGAAGAAGTCCGTCAGCGCCAGGCTCTTCGCCCGCAGAACATCCAGCGAGACGCCCTCCCACACGTCGAGCGCGGCTTCCAGTGCCAGCATGGAGAGGATGTCGGGGGTGCCCACCCGGCCACGCGTCGCGCCGTCCGCCGCCGCGTAGTCGGGCGTCATCCCGAACGGGTCCACATGCGACGTCCAGCCCGGCAGCGGTGAGTCGAAGGCTTCCTGATGACGCTCCGCGACGTACAGGAAGGCCGGTGAACCCGGCCCGCCGTTAAGGTACTTGTACGTACAGCCGATCGCCAGGTCGACCCCGTGCGCGTCCAGCCCGACGGGCAGCGCGCCCGCGCTGTGGCACACGTCCCAGATCGCCAGCGCGCCCGCGTCGTGCAGCGCCGCCGTGATGCCGGGCAGGTCGTGGAGCCGGCCCGTGCGGAAGTCGACGTGGTTCACGAGCGCGGCGGCCGTACGCGGCCCGAGCGCACCCGCCAACTCGCCTGCGGCCACCGGCACCAGGCGCTTCCCGGTCATCCGCGCGGCCGACTCCGCGATGTACCCGTCGGTCGGGAAGGTCGCGGCGTCGACCAGGATCTCGTTCCTGCCCTCCTCCGCGATACGCGCGGCGGCCACAACCGCCTTGAAGACGTTGACACTTGTGGAGTCGCCGACCACGACCCGGCCGGGCGCCGCGCCGACCAGCGGGGCGATCCGGTCGCCGACCCGCTCGGGCGCGGTCCACCAGCCGCCCTCGGTCCAGGAGCGGATGCGCAGCTCGCCCCACTGCCTGGTGACGACGTCCTGGACCCGCTCCGGTACATGACGGGGCAGCGCGCCGAGCGAGTTGCCGTCCAGGTAGACGGTGTCGTCGTCCAGCACGAACAGCTCGCGCCGCGCGGCCAGTTCATCGGCGGCGTCGAGCTCCGCGGCCAGTTTCACCAGCTCTTCCGAAACCGTGGAGGAATCAGACATGGCTGCGCGCCGTCCACAGCTCCGGGAACACGTTCTTCTGCGCGCGTTTCTCCAGCCACGCGACCCCGGCGGAGCCGCCCGTCCCGGTCTTGGAGCCCATCGCACGCCGCGTCGCCACGAGATGGTCGTTGCGCCAGCGCCACACCAGCTCGGCGACGTCCGTCAACGCCTCGCCCAGCCTGATGACTTCACCGTTCTGGTCGGGCTCCGCGTAGATCCCTGCCCAGATCTCCTCGACCGCCGTCGACGGCTCGTACTTCTCTGTGAGGTCCCGGTTCAGCGCCGACGCGGGCACCGGCAGCCCGCGCCGGGCCAGCAGGCTGAGCACCTCGTCGTACAGGCTCGGCTCCTGGAGCGCCTTCTCCAGCTCGGCGTACACGCGAGGCGCGCCCCGGTGCGGTACGAGCATGGACGCCGACTTCTCGCCGAGCAGGAACTCCATCCGCCGGTACATCGCCGACTGGAAGCCGGAGCCGTCACCGAGCGCGCTGCGGTACGAGTTGAACTGAACAGGCGTCAACTGGCTCAGCGGCGTCCACGACGCGTTCAGCGCCTCGAACTCGCGCACCGACCGCTTGAGCGCGTCGATCGCGACCGGCACCCGGTCCTCGCGCAGCGCGCGTGACGCGGTCTCCCACTCGTGGACGATGACGGTGAACCACAGCTCCATCACCTGGGTGGTCACCAGGAAGACCATCTCGCCCGGGTCGTCGGACACCGGGTGCTGAAGATGGGTGAGGACGTCCGCCTGGACGTAGTCCTCGTACGGGGTCGTACCCGCGAAGTCGAGGTTCGGGGAATCCGAACCGGCTCCGGAGGCATCGGGGTGCTGCGACATCTCTGTCTCCTCGATATTGCTACCGGGTAGCGGTCCGCCCCTTCCAATCGGCATCGGAGCTCCGGTCCCCTGTTCGCATCATAATCCCGACTTCACGGCACCGCCGGGCCTGTGATGTACGTCCCGTTCTCGGCGTACGGCCATGCATTCGCAACGCAGCCGTGCAGGCCCTTGATCTGCTGCATCATCGCCGGCGCGGGCTCGCCGTCGCCGCCGCAGGTGACATGGCCCCGGCCCAGCCGGTGGCCGACCTCGTGGTTGATGATCAGCGCGCGGTACTCGGAGACCGGTCCTTCGAACTGCTCGGAGCCCAGCACCCAGCGCTTGAGATTCACGACGACGGTGCGGCCGACGGTGCAGTTCACCTCGCCGCGCGTAAGGAGGCCGGCGGCGCCGCAGATCTCGTCCACCGTGCCGGGCGTCGCTATCTTCACGTCGAAGTCGGAGGGGCCGGAGGCGACGAGCTGGAAGGAGTTACGGCCGTCGGATGTCCAGCCCCGGGGGTGCGCGAGGATTGTCTCGATCTCGACGGCGGCCTGCCGCTCGGAGAGCTCGATGCCCTTCTCGACCTGCACCTTGTAGCGGCGGACGGTGTCGCCGGAGCCTGCCTTCGTGCCGGTGGAGCGGGCCGTGGTGAAGGTGCCGGGGCCGTCGTCGGGGACGGGGATACGGCGTGCGGAGTCGGGGGAGACGACGGGGTCGGGGGCGACGTTCGAGCCCCCGGGGGCCGCGGGCTCGTGCGCCCCGGATTCCGCGTCGGACGCGTCATCGGCCGGGCCGTCCGCGGGGTCCTCGGGCGCCGCTTCGGCCGTGCGGTCGCTCCCCGCCCAGTCGGCGATGGCCGCGCCGCCACCTACGAAGACGGCGGTCAGACACACGCCGATGAACACGGCGCGGGCGATCGGACGGCGCCGGGCCACGACACGCTTGCCCAAGACGGACTTCTCCCCTGCTTCGGCCGGCGTCGGGGAGAGGGTGCCGGGACCTCGTACCGGATTCGATGGCGTGTGCGATCGTATCGACCGCGCGCCGCAGGTCCGTAGCCTTTCGGACGGCCACGGACCTGCGTGACCTGCGGCAGCCGCCCTCAGCCGAGGGTGTCGGCCGCCACCGCCGAGGAGTCCCGCAGGAAGACCGTGCAGCGCTCGTACTCCTCCTGCTCGCCGATCGCCTGCGCGGCGCGGGCCAGCGCGTGCAGGGCGCGCAGGAAGCCACGGTTCGGCTCGTGCTCCCACGGCACCGGGCCGTGCCCCTTCCAGCCGCTGCGGCGCAGGGAGTCCAGGCCACGGTGGTAGCCGGTGCGGGCGTACGCGTACGACTCGACGACCCGGCCGTTCTCGAACGCGTCGTCGGCGAGCTGGGCCCACGCGAGCGACGAGGTCGGGTACTTCGCCGCGACATCGGCGGGCGCCGTCCCGTTCGCGAGAAGCTCGCGCGGCTCGGGGTCGTCGGGCAGGTGCGTGGGGGGCGGTCCCCCAAGAAGGTCTTTGTGGATGGCCATGCTTCCGAGTGTCCCAGGTCGCGTCGGATTCCGTGGCGGTGGTGCGGGTTTGCCACCGGCAATCGCGGACGCACGGCCCGGAACCGGGGGGCCTTCACGCGTCTGCGGCGGACGCTCCCGCCTCCTTCCCCTTCGGCGTCCGGCTGGGCTCCAGCGGCGGCGCCGACAGCCCGCAGTTCACCTTGCACTGCGGCAGGCTGGGGGCGGCCTCGGCCTTCTTTTCCTCGGCGGCCTTCGGTGTACGCACGGCGGTCCAGGCGATCAGCGACGCCACCACCAGGATCCCCGCGCACAGGGGCATCGCCCGGTCGAAGGCCGCGTCGAACTGCGTCGCCGACCGGTACACCTCCGGCCCCGCGCCCGCCAGCAGCGGCAGCGCGGCCACCGCGAGCAGGCCCGCGGCGCGCGCGGCGGCGTTGTTGATGCCACTGGCGAGTCCGGCGCGCGAGCTGTCGACGGACGCCAGGACCGTCGCGGTCAGGGGCGCCACCAGCGTCACCATGCCGAGGCCCATCACCACCAGCGCGGGCAGTACGTCCCGTACGTACGAGGCGCCCGCGCCGACCCGCAGCATCAGCAGCAGACCGCTCGCACAGAGCAGCGGCCCCACCGTGAGCGGAATACGCGGCCCGATCTTCGCGCCCAGCTCGCCCGACCTGGCCGAGAACAGCAGCATCAGCACGGTCGTCGGCAGCAGCGCGGTCCCGGCGCCGAGCGCCGAGTAACCCACGACGACCTGGAGCTGCAACGACGCGAGGAAGAAGAACCCGCCGAACGCCGCGTACACGCACAGCGTCACCACATTGACCGACGTGAACAACCGCGAGGCGAAGATCGACGGCGGCAGCATCGGATCGGGCCGCCGCCGTTCCAGCACCACGAACGCCACGGCCACCAGCACGCCCGCGATCCCCGACCACCACACCTTCGCGATCAGCGCGTACGTCACCAGCCCCAGCGCGACCGCGCCCAGCACCGCGCCGCCCACGTCGAACCGGCCGTGCGCGGCCGGGTCCTTCGACTCGGGCACATGTCGCAGAGCCACCGGCGCACAGATCGCGGCGAGCGGCACGTTCAGCAGAAAGATCCAGCGCCAGCCGGGCCCGTCCACCAGCCACCCGCCCAGGAACGGCCCGATGGCGGCACCGACACCCCCGAGCCCCGACCACAGTCCCACCGCGCGCGCCCGGTCGTCCGGATGGAAACTGGCCTGGATCAACGCGAGCGACCCGGGCACCAGGAGCGCCCCGCCCACCCCCTGCAACGCGCGCGCGACGATCAGCACCTCGGCGGTCGGCGCGAGCCCGCACATGAGCGATCCGAGAGCGAACCACACGATCCCCACCACGAAGATCCGCCGCCGCCCGTACCGGTCCCCCAGCGATCCCCCGAGCAGGATCAGCGCGGCGAGCGTGAGCATGTACGCGTTGACCGTCCACTGAAGGTCGGCCAGATCGGCGTTGAGATCGTCACCGATGTGGGGCAGGGCGACATTGACGACGGTGGAGTCGAGCAGCGCCATGGTGGACCCGAGCACCGTGGTAAACACGATCCACCGGCCGACGGCCGTGCCCAGCCTGATATCCATAAGCAAATCCTCCCCGCCCGGAGGTTACGTGGCGAGCCGGCGGAGCGCACGAATCAGGGCCGCCGTGCCCCGTTCCGCCTTGGCGCGCGGGCAGCCGACGTTGAGGCGGACGAAGCCTTCGCAGCCGTACGTCGTGCCCGGCATGATCGCCACCTTCTCGCGTTCGATCAGCTCGCGCTGGAGCTCGTCGTCGGCCACGCCCAGGGGACGCAGGTCGATCCAGGCGAGATAACCGGCCTCCGGTGGGCGCCAGGCGAGTTGGGGGAAGGCCGCGTCGAGGCGGGTGGCGAGCATGCGGAGGTTGGCCGCGAGGTAGGTGTTGAGCGCGTCCAGCCAGGGCGCGCCCTCGCGGTACGCGGCGATGTGGGCCGTCAGCGCGAGGACGGCGGGTGAGGCGAGGCCCTCGGCCGTCAGCATCCGGCGCGTGAACTCCGCGTGGTCGTCCGGGTCGCCGATGATGCCGTACGAGCCGCTGAGCGCGGGGAAGTTGAAGGCTTTCGAGGCCGAGGTGACGATCGCCCACCGGCCCGTGCCGAACCGGGTCCACGGCAGATGGCGGCGGCCGGCCGGGACGAATTCGGGGTGGACGAAGTCGGCGTGGATCTCGTCGCTGATCACCGCCACGTCGTACGCCGCCGCGAGCTTCGCGAACTCCGTCAGTTCGCCCTCCGTCCACACCCGGCCCGTCGGATTGTGCGGCGAGCACAGGATCAGCACTCTGCTGTCGGCCCTCCCGAGCTCCCGCTCCAGCGCCGCCGAATCGCCCACCGGCACCCCGCGCGGCTCACGGCCGAGCCCGGTGACCGCCTTGCGGAAACCGTCGTATGTGGGGGTGTGGACGACCACGCCGTCGCCGGGGGCGGTCCACATCCGAAGCAACTGCGACACCTGGTTGAGCACGGACGGCGCGTAGACGACGCGGTCGGTGTCCAGCTCGGTGTCGTAGCGGGTGGCGAACCAGTGCCGCAGCGCCGACAGGAAGTCCTCGTGGCGCCAGTCCGTGTAGCCCAGCACGCCGTGGGCGAGGCGCGCCTGGAGGGCGGCGAGCACCTCTGGCGCGCAGGCGAAGTCCATGTCGGAGATGGTGAAGGGGAGGAGTCCGTCGACGCCGAAGCGGTCGGCGACGCCGTCCCACTGGACGCTCCAGGTGCCGCGGCGGTCCACGGGGGTGTCGAAGTCGTAGCCCACAGGGGTCCTCCTCGGGACGGGCGGCCGGGCAGCGCGTGAGCCGGGCCTGGCAGCACACGGGCCCGGCACCCCAGGAGGCGCCGGGCCCGCCGCGTACGGCCGTTCGTCGACCGCGTACGGCCGTTGGCCACGTACTGCCGTTGGCCGTTGGTTACTTGAGCTTGGTGCCCGCCGAGCGCAGCGCCCCGCACGCCTCGGAGACGCGCTTCGCCATGCCCGCCTCGGCCGCCTTGCCCCACGTGCGCGGGTCGTACGTCTTCTTGGAGCCGACCTCGCCGTCGACCTTCAGCACACCGTCGTAGTTGCGGAACATGTGGTCCGCGACCGGCCGCGTGAAGGCGTACTGCGTGTCGGTGTCGAGGTTCATCTTCACGACGCCGTTCTCCAGCGCCGTCGCGATCTCCTCGACGGAGGAGCCGGAGCCGCCGTGGAAGACGAAGTCGAACGGCTGGCTGCCCGCGGGCTTGCCGTACTTCGCGGCCACGCCCTCCTGGAGGTCCTTCAGCAGCTCGGGACGGAGCACGACGTTGCCCGGCTTGTAGACGCCGTGCACGTTGCCGAAGGACGCGGCCAGCAGATAGCGGCCCTTGTCGCCCAGGCCCAGGGCCTCCGCGGTGCGCAGCGCGTCGTCGACGGTCGTGTAGAGGGAGTCGTTGATCTCGTGCGTGACGCCGTCCTCCTCGCCGCCGGTCGGGGTGATCTCGACCTCAAGGATGATCTTCGCGGCGGCGGCCTGCGCGAGCAGCTCCTCACCGATGGTGAGGTTGTCGGCGAGGGTCTCGGCGGAGCCGTCCCACATGTGCGAGTTGAACAGCGGGTTCCGGCCGTTCTTGACGCGCTCGGACGACACCGCGAGGAGCGGACGTACGTAGGTGTCCAGCTTGTCCTTGGGGCAGTGGTCGGTGTGCAGCGCGACCGTGACGTCGTACTTGGCGGCCACGATGTGCGCGAACTCCGCGAGCGCGATGGCGCCCGTGGCCATGTCCTTGTTGTACTGACCGCCGAGGAACTCCGCACCACCGGTGGACATCTGGATGATGCCGTCGCTCTCGGCCTCCGCGAAGCCGCGCAGCGCGGCGTGCAGAGTCTGGGACGAGGTCACGTTGATGGCCGGGTAGGCGAACTTGCCTGCCTTCGCCCGGTCGAGCATCTCGGCGTAGACCTCGGGGGTTGCGATGGGCATCGGGCCGCTCCTTGTGATGTGCGGGTTGAGGTGCTTTGTCCCTGACCTGGGGGCGACGTCATTGTCGCCCTCATCTTTCCAGACTCTTGTCCGTACGGTGAGGCTCAGGCCAGGCCGAGGTCCGGCAGGGTGTACGCGCTGACGTACCGCAGCCCCGCGGTCTCCACGGCTCCGGCGGCCCCCCGGTCGACGATCACCGCGACGGCGACGACCTCGCCGCCCGCCTCGCGCACCGCGTCGACGGCGGTCAGCGGCGAACCGCCGGTCGTCGACACGTCCTCCACCACCAGGCAGCGGCGGCCCTTCACGTCCGCGCCCTCGATCCGGCGCTGCATCCCGTGGGCCTTGCCCTGCTTGCGTACGACGAACGCGTCCAGGCTCGCGCCGCGCGCGGCGGACGCGTGCAGCATCGACGTCGCGACGGGGTCGGCGCCGAGCGTCAGGCCGCCCACGCAGTCGTAGTCCAGACCGGCGGCAGCGGCGGTGTCGAGCATGACCTGCCCGACCAGCGGCGCGGCCTGCCCGTCCAGGGTGATACGGCGCAGATCGATGTACCAGTCGGCCTCGATGCCGGACGACAGGGTCACCTTGCCGTGCACGACGGCCTTGTCCTTGATCTGCTGGAGCAGCTCAGCACGTACGTCAGTCATGGCCCTGAGCTTACGACCCGGTCCGCGGGGCCTCCTCAGAGCCGGCGCCAGCTCCAGGTCGTCCGGATCTCCAGGGGGTCGATGGGCGTGACCAGGCGCGGCAGGGTGTTCAGCCCGTTCGGCGGACCGGTCTGCGGCTCGACGCAGACGGCCTCGGCCTGCTCGTCGTAGACGACGGCCCATTCGGCGGTACTGGCCACCTTCAGTTCGAGCCGTCCCGGCCAGGTCAGCGTGGCCGCGACGCCGTCGGGCATCCCGAAGCAGTCGTCCCACGGGCCGGGGAGGGGGTCGATACGGCGGCCGGTCGGCAGATGGTCCGCACCGCGCTCCTCCTGCCAGGCGGGGGAGAAGTCGAGGCGTACGGCGTCCTCGTCGGCCGTACGGCCGTCCAGGTGGCGGAGGAACCAGGGGTGCCAGCCCGCCTGCGCGGGGAAGGAGTCGTCGTACGTCTCGACGCCGAGCGTGAGCGTCAGGGAGTCGCCGGTGAGCTCGAAGAGCTGCGTGACGCGACCGGTGTACGGCCAGGGGTCGGCGAGCTCGTACGTGAACGCCGCCTCGGTCTCACCCTTGCGCGCGGTGCGCCATGAGGTGTCGCGGCCGGTGCCGTGGATGGCGTGGGGCGGGGAGTTGAGGGGCAGTTGGTGGGTGATGCCGCCGTTGCCGAACCGCCCGTGCTCGACCCGGCCGCACCAGGGCACCATCGGGAAGCAGCCGTACCGGTCGCCCTGCCGCAGCAGCTCCGTACCACCGACGCGCAGGCTCGCGACGCGGCAGCCGTTCGCCGGATGGATGGTCAACTCGGCGTCGCCGGCCGCCAGTCGGATCTCGCGCTTCTGGTCCGTTTCCGTACTCACGCCATGACCCTACGGCTCAACGCCTGCGCCGCAGCGCGCGCCCTACGACGACGGCCCCCGCGATGGCGAGCGCGGCGGCGGGCGCCACCCACCTGATCGCGGCACCGGCACCCCCGGACTCGGGGGCCTGCTCGGGCGCGTAACGCCCACGGGGCGGCGCGTGATCAACTTCCTCGGCACTCCGCCCAATCATGGTCCGCCGCGCATGGGCGGCCTCGGCGGGCGGATCGAGGGGCACCAGAAAGTCCCCGTCCCCGGAGGAGGTGTCCCCGAACCCGAGGGTGTCATCGAAGCTGTCGGGGTCCTGCTCGAATCCGGGGGGCTCGGCGGGTTGATCGGCGTCGCCGCCGGCCGCGGAGTCGTCGCCGGGTCGATCGGCATCGGCGTCGGCTGCAGGAGCCACGTCCTCGCCCCGCCCGGCGTCGGACCCACCGCCCGCATCCTTATCGGCGCCAGAGTCTTCGGCTGTTCGATCGGCATCCGCGGCACCTGACCCGGCACGGGACACGTCGCGGTCCTCGCCCTGCCCACCACTCGCGCCAGCGACGCCACGGTCAGCATCCGGCCGGTCCCCGCTGCCCGAGTCGTCGGGGCTCGCCGCCCCGCCGGAAGGGGCAGGCGCGTCGCCCGCAGGCGCGACGTCCGGACCCTGCCCGGGGTCGGCGCCCGCCGTCCCGCCAAAGGCGGGGGGTGCGTCGCCCGCCGACGGCAGCTCCTCGCCCCGCCCACCACCGGCGCCGGAGGCGTCCGGCACATCACCAGCAGCCGCGTCGGAGCCAGGGCCTTCGGTCGGCCGATCAGCGTCCGCCGCACGCTCGCCACCATCAGACGCGTCGGCCGCAGCCGCAACGTCCCCGTCCCGCCCGGCGCCCGGCTCAGCGTCAGCGACGCTGGCGGCATCCGGCCCCTCAGCCTCACCCGACTCGGCGGCAGGCGCCGTGGACCGCCCGGGGGCGGCGCCCGCCGCCCCGCCAGAGGCGGGGGACACGTCGCCCGCCGACGGCAGCGTCTTGTCCCGCCCACCACCGACGCCGGAGGCGTCAGGCCCGCCACCCGCAGCCTCGTCAGCGCCCGGGGCATCCGCCGCACGCTCGCCACCACCAGATTCGGCGGCAGACTCCGCAACGTCCTCGCCCGGCGCTCCACCGGCGTCACCAGCAGCCCCGTCAGCACCAGGGGCATCCGCCGCACGCTCGCCACCACCAGACGCGTCGCCCGACGCCGCGACGTCCCGGCCCTGCCGGGCATCGGCGCCCGCCGACCCCCCGGAAGAGGCAGACGCAACGTCCTCGCCCCGCCCGGCGGCCGGCCCCGCCGACCCCCCGTTCGCCGACGAGTCGTCACCCCTTCGCAGCGCCATCGCGAAGCGGTCCAGCAGGCGGCGGCCCGTTGCTTCTGAGGTCGGGGCGTCGATTTCCGTGAGGCGGCCCGTCGACGTGGACGTCGCCGTGAACGTGACCGTCGTGCCCGCGGCGGTCTCCGTGAGGCGGAGGCGGACGTTCAGCTTCGCGGAGCCCGTACCACGGACCTCCGCGCCCTCGCCCTTCGCCGTGAAGCCGCCCGCCCGTTCCGTGAGCGTCAGTGCGCCCCGGTAGGTGATCGTGTGGCCGCCCACGCGGACCTTCAGGCGGCCCGAGAGCGGGCGGGCCGAGTCGTCCGCGTCCTGTTGGAGGCCGGGGACGCAGCGCGCGACGCGGGCGTGGTCCCTCAGCGCCTCGCGGAGGGTCTCAGCCGGAACCGGAATGAACACCTCATGCTCCATGGGTCCCGAGCCTACTCAGCCCCGCCGACTCAGGCGCCCCTCCGCGCACAACGGCCCCCTCAGCCCACGTACCGCGGATGTACCAGCGTCGACGGCGGCAGATCGCGCAACCGGGTGCGTTCCGCCCCGAGGACCCCCGCTTCGAGCACCGGCGCGGCCAGCGAGCGCAGCCGGGGCGCGTCCGGGGGGAGCTCCACCCTCGGCGGGCGGCCGACGGCGGCCAGGACGAAGCCCCAGTCCTGCCCCGCGACCGCCTCCGCCGCCCCCGCCGCCCGGTCCGGCCCCGCGCCGAAACCGGACGCCCGCCCCGTCGCGCTGTACGCACTCGTCCCGAACCCGGCCGCCCGCAACGTCGCGTCCACCGTCCAGTACGTACGCGGCCGGGCGGCCGGCGGCCCCGCGTGCACCGCCAGCCGCCCGCCCTCCGCGAGCACCCGGGAGGCGAGCCCGTAGAACTCCTCCGAGTAGAGCTTGGTGCTCGGGGTGATGCCGGGGTCGGGCAGGTCCGAGATGACCACGTCGTACGGCTCCGGCCCCGGCCCCCGCTCCGCCCCCCGCTCCCGCAGCCACGCGAACGCGTCCGCGTACTCCACCCGCAGCCGGGTGTCGTCATACGCATGCTCGTTCAGCCCCGCCAGCGCCGGGTCCGTACGCGCCAGGCGCGCGACACCCGGGTCCAGCTCCACGAGCGTGACCGAACGGACGTCCCCGTATCGCAGCACCTCCCGCGCCGCGAGCCCGTCGCCGCCGCCCAGGATCAGCACCCGCTCGTGCCGACCGCTCATCGCGGGATGCACCAGCGCCTCGTGGTACCGGAACTCGTCGCGCTCGCTGACCCGCAGCCGCCCGTCCAGATACAGGTCCAACGGACCGCCCCGCGAATCCCGCCCGCCCCACCCGCCCGTCAGCACCACTTCCTGGACGTCGGTCTGGACCGCGACCCGCACCCCGTCTCCGTACACCGCACGCCTCGCGGCCCGCTCGAAGTCGTCCACCAGCACGGCCGCGCCCCCCAGCACCGCGAGCACCAGGACGTTCACGAGCAGCAGCAGCCCCCGCTCGCGGCCCGTCAGGTCGCGGCCGAAGACCCAGAGCACGAGCGCGCCCCCCGCCACCACATTCACCGCGCCGGTCAGCAACGCGCCCGTCAGCTGCCCGAACCACGGCAGCAGCAGGAACGGGAACGCCAGCCCGCCGACCAGCGCGCCCACATAGTCCGCCGCGAAGAGATCCGCGACGGTCCCGCCGGCGTCCTGCCGGGAGACCCGCTGGATGAGCGTCATCAGCAGCGGGATCTCCGCGCCGATGAGGACCCCGATGGCGAGCGAGAAGCCGATCAGCGCGTACCGCGACTCCCCCATCCAGGCGAACGTCGCGTACAGCACCATCGCCGAGCAGCCCCCGAGCAGCGCGAGCGCCGCCTCCACCAGGCCGAATCCCACCGCCGCCCGGCAGCGCAGCCGCTTGGCGAGCAGCGACCCGAGGCCCATCGCGAAGACCATCAGGGACAGGACCACCGAGGCCTGCGTGACCGAATCCCCGATCAGATACGACGCGAGGGCCACCAGCTCCAGCTCGTACACCAGCCCGCACGCGGCACACACGAAAACCACGGCGAGGATCAGGAAGCGACCCGCGCTGGGTCGGACGGGCAGTCGCGGCGCGCTTTCCGCCGGCGCGACCACAGACTGGTCGATCATTCCAGTAACGCTACGTCACGACTTCCGTGCGGCTTGTCACCCACAAGGGTGGTAACTCTCGTTCACACCTCTCCCCATGGCCTATTCCTGTCGCTCCCACCGGCGAGTTCCTGTCGCTCCCACCCGCGAGGGGTCGTGGCCCCACACACCCCTACAGACTCACCGGCACCCGCACCCCCACCCGTGTCCGGGTCACCACCAGCGCACCTTCCTGTGGGTACGCGTGCCAGGTGAGCCAGGACACCTGCCCCTCGTGCCGCCGCACGAGCATCGCCGTGAACGCGTGCGGGTCACCCGGGAACGTGCCCGCGAGTCCGTTCGGATGGTCCGCGACCAGCGCGAGCAGTTCCTGCGCGCGCCCCGCGAACGAGCCGCGCGACAACATCTCGACGCGCGCGGCGAATTCGTACTCCCACTCCCCCACGCGCTCGGCGACACCGAGCGGCAGCGGCGTACTGCTGCCGGGAATGCACGCCACCGTCTCGGAGCAACTGCCCCGCTCCTCTTCGAGAAGCACCTGGTGGGAGGCGCCGAGGAGCCTCAACTGGAGCTTGGCGCCGGACAGTTCGAGATCGAGAACGGCGAGCGCGGGAAGCGGCTCGCGCCCCAACTCCCAGGCCAGATCGGCGGCACGGGTGTCGGTGTAGGCGGTATTCAGAGTTCTGAGCATTGGTCGGCTCCGCAAACACGCTTGACGATATGGACCGGGTGGCGTCCCGGAGAATGAATGGGGGGAAGTGACGCCTGAGTTGCGAGTGGTGAACGCGGTGAACTGTGAGATGTGAGCTGTGAGCTGTGAACCGTTGGGACTTACGAGCAGAGAAGTGAGAACCGGGGACCAGGAGCTGAATGACGGGAATTGCGGGCCGGCGGAAGTAGGAGATCGTCTGCTCGGCTCCGCGCGAAAGTCCGAGGTTCGAGCACCCAAGGTTCGGGGGCTGGAAAATCTCAACAGCGAGAGAATCACGAAGTAAGGGGCGCTCACAGCGTTTTTACCCAACTTGACTGGGTTTCCATCCCCTCGGGGGTGCCGCAGTTCAACTGTTCAACCAAAAATCGCTCAACGTCCCGGCAGCTCACGGCGGGACCGGCGCCCCGACGATCAACATGAAGGTGCCCGGCGGGAGTTCACCCCGCCGGGCACCTTCAGTGGCCA
Organism: Streptomyces sp. NPDC058665; assembly: GCF_042714995.1. Taxonomy (NCBI): domain Bacteria; kingdom Bacillati; phylum Actinomycetota; class Actinomycetes; order Kitasatosporales; family Streptomycetaceae; genus Streptomyces; species Streptomyces sp. NPDC058665. Next base: position 51,872 of record NZ_JBHXRX010000020.1, on the reverse strand, counting down.
CGGACCAGCTGCCCCGTGTCAGCTGCCTCCGCCGCCGCACCCCCCGCCGCCTCCGCCGCAGGAGGACGAACCCCCTCCGCAGGACGAGGAGCCGCCTCCGTCACCGCTGGAGAACCAACTCCCGCCGCTCCCGCCGCTGTCACCGCCCCCGTGTCCCCCACCGGACCGGCGGCTTCCGGAGAGCCGGACACCCCGATTGCCGTTCCGTGCCCGCCGGTTCTTCGAATAGGCCCCTATCGCGAACAGGAGCCCGACAACCAACAGTGCGAGAAGCCCGAAGGCCAGACCCACAACGTTCATCGTCTTCACCGTCTTTCTGTTCCCCCGTGGCGAGGCCCCCGCGCCGTCGCGTGACCGGCTCCGCCGGTGATCGGCTTTCGTGCCGTCTTCTTGTGTGACTGGGGAATGCCCCCCGCCCCACGAGCCCAAAGCAGACTTGAGCAAGTCCAGAGCTTCGGCGCAGGATGGCCGCCATGACCGCCACGAATCCCACGTCGTCCGCCGCGAGCGACGCCCCCGAGCGCCACCGCCCCCTGCTCAACCGACGCCTCGCGGAGTTCGGGACGACGATCTTCGCCGAGATGTCGGCGCTGGCCGTCCGCACCGGCGCGATCAACCTGGGCCAGGGCTTTCCGGACACCGACGGCCCGGAGGAGGTCAGGGAGGCGGCGGTACGGGCCCTGCGCGACGGCCGCGGCAACCAGTACCCGCCCGGCCCCGGCATCCCCGAGCTGCGCACCGCGATCGCCGACCACCAGCTGAGGCGGTACGGCCTGGCGTACGACCCCGACACCGAGGTCCTGGTCACCGCCGGCGCCACCGAGGCGATCGCCGCGTCGCTGCTCGCCCTCGTGGAGCCCGGCGACGAGGTGATCGCCCTGGAGCCGTACTACGACTCGTACGCCGCCTCCATCGCCCTGGCGGGCGGCACGCGCGTCCCCGTCACGCTGCGGCCCCGCGACGGGGCGTACCACCTGGACCTGGACGAGCTGCGCGACGCCGTCACCCCGCGCACCCGGCTGATCCTGCTCAACACCCCGCACAACCCCACCGGCACCGTCCTCACGCACGCCGAGCTGACGGCCGTGGCGGCGCTCGCCGTCGAGCGGGATCTGCTGGTGGTCACCGACGAGGTGTACGAGCACCTGGTCTTCGACGGCGAGCATCTGCCCCTCGCGTCCTTCCCGGGGATGCGCGAGCGCACGGTCACCATCTCCTCAAGCGGGAAGACGTTCTCGTTCACCGGCTGGAAGGTCGGCTGACTCATTCCCTGTTCGTACACTCCCCTGTATGGCGAACAACAAGGCGAAGCAGCAGGCCATCACCCCTGGCGAAGAGGCGGCGATCTACTGCCGGATATCCCACGTCGATGACGACGACCAGACGGGCGTAGACCGCCAAGAGCGCATTTGCCGGGAGATCGCGGAGCGGCTGCGCCTCTTAGTCCCGGCATCGAACATCTTCGTGGACAACAACCGTTCCGCTTGGCGCAGGGACCGCAAGCGCCCCGGATGGGACGCGATGCTCAAGGAGATGGAGGAAGGCGGTATCCGCCACCTCATCGCCTACCACCCGGACCGGCTCATGAGGCAGCCCAGGGACCTCGAAGAGCTGCTGTCCATCTCCGACAGCAACCACATCACCTTGCACGGCGAGGCGAACCGGCGCGATCTCACCGACCCTGACGACCGATTCATCCTGCGTATCGAGGTGGCTCACGCCTGCCGCTCTTCGGACGACACCTCACGCCGCTTGAAGGACGCGATGGACGACCGGGCCAACGCCGGAACGCCGCACACCGGCCGACGCCGCTACGGGTACACGAAGAACGGCATGGACATCGTCGAGGCCGAGGCCGAGATCGTCCGCGAGGTCTTTCGGCGGTTCCTCGCGGGGCAGTCACCGCGCGCCATTGCCCGCGACCTCAACGAGCGGAAGATCACGACTGCGTTGGGGAAGACTTGGGGGCCCGACACCGTACGGGCATTGATCGACTCACGGCACGTTGCCGGTATCCGGATGTTCCGGGGCGAGGAACACGGCGTCGGCAACTGGCCCGCCGTCATCGACCGGGGCCAGTGGGACGAGGCCCAGGAGAAGCGGAAGTTCCGCGCCGAGCGGTCAGCGGAGAAGAACAAATCGACGCGCTACTACCTGCTGCGCAGTGTCGTCATGTGCACATGCGGCCGGACGATGGCCGGGAACTCCGGAAGTGTCCCCGAGTACCGCTGTACGCGCCGGGTGGCCGTGGACGGAACGGCGTGCAAGCGCACGATCGCGGCTGAGCCCCTGGAGCGTTTCGCGCGTGCCGTCGCCGTCGAGGTGTTGTCGAAGCTGGACATCAGCGGCCGGACGCCCGCAGCGACCACCAGGCCGCCCACCGATGTGGAGGCGGACGAGAAGGACGCCCAGAAGCTCAGGGACCTGTACGAGATGTGGGATGCCGACGAGATGCCCACGCGTGAGTACCGCCAGAAGCGGCGCGAGATCGAGGCACGGATGAAGGAGCGGCAGAAGCAGACCGTTGTACGGCCTGTGGCCGTTCTGGAGGGCATCGCAGGACCGGGCGCCGAAGAGAGCTGGAAGCGGCTGGAGAAGGGGGAGGACTACGCCCGCATGAACGCGATCTACCGGTTCCTGTTCGGAGGCATCGTCATCGGACCGGCGTCCGGCGTGGGCAACTTCGACACCGACCGGATCACCATCAAGCCGAACGGGCTGGACTGAGCAGAAGTCCCCTCATGGGCCGAGGAGCTGCGCGAGTCTGGCCGCGCTCCTCGGCCCGATGTGAGTCGGGAACTTCGCAGCCTCGCGACGCACGGCCGCCGCCCACTTCTCATCAGGGTCCAGACCCGGCCTCTTGGCGGACCGACAGGCCGCCATTCGTTGCGGCCCGCCTCGTTCGTCATCTGTCACGGACACCGCCGCCCGCGGCTATGCACTCCAGTTCTTCGCGGGAGATCTCGCGGTTCCGGGCACGGTCTTCGGCGATGCCTGCGGCGATCAGGGCGGCGCCGGGGGTGTGGCCGGAGCCGACGTATCGCCAGTGGGCATCGGTGATCGCGTCGGGTTCGTCGGTGTAGTCGGGTGCGGCCCGTTCGTGGTCGGCGCGTTCGGCGCGCAGGGCCCCGTAAGTGGTCGAGTAGGCGCGGGACTTGGTGAGGATGTGCCCCCGGTATCCGAGGGTGTGGGCCCAGGCGCGCAGGCGCAGCGGTTCCAGTTCGGGGAGGCCGCCGAGTCGCCAGCATGTGCCAATGAGGGTGCGTACGTGGGCTGACAGTCGTGCCGCAGTGATGTCGGTGGGGCCGGTGATTGGGTGGTCGAGGCCGGCGGAGGTTTCGGCGGCTCCTTTGGTGACGTATTTCGCGACGTACGCGGCTACGGCGTCGTCGGCCAGGCCGTCGCGACTGCCGAAGGCGCGGAGGGGCCGGGCGTCGAGCTGGGCGCCCCAGCGCAGTTCATGTTCTCCCAGGGCGGGGCTGTACGGGGTGTGGAGTCGTACGGCCGCCGCAGCGGTGCGTACTACGGTGGCGAGGACTTCGGCGGTCGCCCAGGGCGGGGGCGGGGTGTCGGGCCCGTGTGCGCCGTCGAGTCGGATCACTGCGTGTACGTGGACGGCGCCGCGCCGTTGGTACTCGGCGACCTTTGCGTAGGAGATCCGCACGGCATGGCGCAGAGCGGCACGGGTGTGACCGGTGCGCGTGGCCAGGTGGTTATAGAGGTTGTCCGTGAACGCCTTCCACAGCCGCCCCACGTGCGCGTGCCACAGGACGTGAGCCGGGTAGTCGTAGCAGCCGGGGCACAGCGGTTGGCCGACGAACGGGTCGGTCTCGTCATGGGTGGCCGGGCAGCCGGGTGAGCGTCCGTGCTCGCACCGGTCAGCGTGACGGCGGGGACGGCATCGTTCGCCGTCTGTGGTGGTGCGGTGGACGGGACCGAAAGAGGGGGCCGTCAGGGTGAGGAAGAGGCGGGGGCGTTCCTGTACGTCTGCGGGTACGGACTTGCCGCCGACGAGTCCGGCGCGGACCAGGTGGAAGGTGTCGCCCGCGTGGAGGCGGGAGCAGGGGGCGCAGACGGTGGCGCGGCGGTTGCGGCAGCGGATCAGCAGCCGTTCACCGGGTTCTGTGGCGGTGTCGTAGTGGTGCAGGACTTCGCCGGTGCCGGCGTCGCGGGTGGTGGTCGATCCGGTGAGGTGGATCGGGTGGGCGCAGCCGCCGGTAGCGCTCACTTGCTCCAACCACCGGCCGAACCGGGGGTCTTGGACGAGGCGGATCAGGTCTTGGTCGACTTCGGAGAGCTGACGCAGACGCGCCGCGCGGTCGAGCACGGCGCGTCTGTCAGCCGAGGGATTCTCGGCGGGGATGGTGGCGACCTCCCGGGTTGGGCCGCCGTAGCGGCACGGATGGTTTGGGTTGGGTGGGATTCGTCCATGGAGATCACTCCCGGTCTGTCAGTGGGTGGGTGGTTCAGCGGATGGTGCCGGTGCCCCGGCAGCAGCGGCAGCGCCGCCGGTGGCCGGTACGGGTTTTGCGGTAGCGCTCGCCCTTGCAGATCGGGCAACGGACACGGCGCATGGGCATGGTCTGGTCCCTCCCAGTACTCAGGTGTGGGTGAAGCCGGACAGGAACCAGTTCACGAGCCCGTCGGCCGTGAAGATGACCGGTGTCTGTCCCAGGTACATGCCGAACAGGGCGATCAGTACCGCTTCCCACCACCGCACCTCGCGGGAGCGGACGAGGAGCACGGTCACGAGCCCGAAGACGAGCATCAGCGGCAGAGCCGTCGACTCGCTCATGCGTCATCACCCCCTTCGACCGGGCTCGACAGGTACGGCAGGCACGGGGTCAGGTCCGAGAACTCCCCAGCGGTCAACTGCACTTCGGCCGTTGTCGTCAGATGGGACCGGCCACGCATCCAGCCGCCCAGGTCGCCCGTCGTCACGGCGACGCCCTGTTCCATCTCACCGATCGACTGAGCGACCACCACGGCGTCCTTGTTGAGGTCGCCGAGCGCCATTTCCGCCGTGCCGGGATCGTTGACGCGGTGGCAGATCCGGCCGCCCAACTGGGCTCGGAGGGCGGTGACTCCGGGCCCAAGGTCGGAGCCGATCCTCTGGCCGGCCACCACCAGGTGGACGCCGAGGGCCGCGCCGAGTTGGGCCAGCCGCAGGAGGTAGGTCGAGCATTGCTCGGCCTCTGCTCGCTGCTCCTTGCTGCCGTTGGTCAGGTACAGCTCTGCGAGTTCGTCGATGATCACGACGACCGGCACCGGCCGTTCCTTGTCGGGCAGGTCCCATATCGACCGGGCGCCCGCCTCACGGCAGAGCCTCATGCGCTCCTGCATGTCGGTCACCAGCGCGCCGAGGACGGTGACCGCCTCACTGCGACAGGTGGCCAGGGCAGAGAGCCGCTGTTCGAACAGACCCAGTTCCATGCCGCCCTTGCAGTCGACGCCGACCAAGGCGACTGGTTGCGGGGCGAGTTCGGTGATCAACCGCGCGATGAGCGTGGACTTACCCGACTGCGTCGCGCCGACGATCAGCCAGTGCGGCACGCGTCGAAAGTCCATCACCCACGCCCGGCCCGTCTCCAGCGCGCCGACCACCGCCGACAGCAGCGCCGCCGACTCTCGCACGGCGGGACGGTCGGGACGTTCCAGTGGATCGCTCGCCGTCGCGGCGATGAGTACAACGCCACGTTCCGGCGAGGTGACCCGTACCGCGTGCATGCGCCACGAGTGCGCGAAGGCGTCGACCGCTGCCAGGAAGGCGGCCGGAGTCTGCCCCGCCCGGAGCCGGACCGTCAGTTCCAAACCGTTCGGTGTGGGGCGGGGGAAGGAGCAGCGCGGCGTGAGGGTTCGCAGGGGTTCACCCTTGACGGCTATGCCGCCCACGATGTGGTGATTGGGCTTGTGGGAGACCGTCAGGTCGTTGACGTATGCCACCTTGCGCCAGGTGACCATCACCAGGAGGGCGGTGCGGGGGTAGCCGGTCAGGTACCAGTGCCAGTCCGGCCGCCGCTGTTGCACCTCCTTGCCGACGACCAGCAGCCAGGCCAGCAGGGCGAGGGAGAAGGCGAGCATGATCGGTCCCATCAGGCTCCACCACCCTTGCCGGCAGGTCCGGCGGGTCCGGCAGCCGTTGTGCCGCTGGCGGGTACGGGGGTGATGGCGGCGGCGCGGAAGCTGATTCCGTGCCGGTCACCCATGGCCCAGGAGAAGGCGTCGAGGCCGATCACGCGTACCTCTGCACCTTCGACAACTCCCTTGGGTTCTCCGGTGACGGAGATCTCGATCACCGAGACGCGGCGCCCTTCCTGGCGGACCGTCACGGCGACGCTGTAGATGGTGTTGCCTTCCTTGTCCCTCTTGACCTCCTTGGTTTCGAAATTCGCGATCTTGGGTTCGGGTTCGACGGCGCACCGCAGTACGCCGAGCCGGGATGTGTCCACAGGTATGGACTGCATGAAGGTGGGGCCTCCTCGATCATCAAGACATCACGTGATGTCACTCGTGCTTACGAGTGGAGAGTGTGCATGCCTTGACCGAGAAGCGCAACCACTTATGCTTACGAGTGACGTCAGCTCACGTCATGACGATCCGCAACAGGTGACGAGGAGTGCCCGGCATGGGAGAGATCCAGCGACCCGGTGCGCTGTACCAGCAGGTTGCCGCCGAGATCCGAAGCGGCATCAGCACGGGCGAGTACACCCCCGGAGCCCCGCTCCCCTCAGAAGCCCAGCTCATCGACCGCTACAAGGTCAGCCGGCCCACCGTCCGCAAGGCGATTGCCGCACTGCGCGCGGAAGGGCTCATCGAGGTCATCCACGGCAAGGGCAGCTACGTCCGCGCCGTACCCGCTCCAGCGGTCACCATCGAACGGACCATCACCCGCAGCGGCAAGAACTTCCGCACCGGCCACCACCAGTGGCAACAGGCCGAAGCCCCGACCGTCTACCGCACCACCACAACAGCGAGCACGGGCCCGCTGCTCGAACTGGCCGAAGGCGAAGCGCTGTTCGCCGTCGACCGGCTACTGACCGACCCGGACACCGAGACCCGCGCGCTGCACCGCATCCTCATCCCGTTCGCCACCGCGGACCAGGTGAAGCAGCTCGCCGAAGCCCCGGACACCGAACCGGAACAGATCTACGCCCTACTCACCAAGGCCGGCCACGCACTCACCTGGCACGAAACCGTCAGCGCCCGCATGCCCCTCCCCGACGAACGCACCGCACTCCACACCCCTGACGCGACCCCGATCATCCACGCCACCCGCATCACCCACAGCACCGACCAACACCCACTGATCCTCGAAGAACTCCGCACCGGCGCCGACCGCACCCAACTCGCCTACCGCATCACCGCCGACAGCCCCCGCGCACTCCACGCCGTCTGAACCGAGCGCCTTCACAGGCTGGTCCTGCGCGGGGCTTGCGAGTTCAGTGGGTTCATGGACCGAGGGGCGCGGCCGTTGGCTACGCTGAGTGGTTCATCGCGCCGCTGTGTTCTGGCATCAGGAGCGCGTTCTGCCCAGGGGGGATGCTTCATGTCCGTGGACGCGGTCCAGCTCGCGCAGGACCTCACGCCGTACGCCACCGCTGCCGTCACCGCCTACGGGGCCGCAGTCCTGGCCCGCGTAGAGAGCGGAGCAGCCGACGCCACCGTCCTGTTCGGCCAGCGGGTGCTGCGCCGCCTCACCGGCCGGGACACCCCCGACGCGGACCCGACGGCCGGGCAGGACGCCGTCGTCCACTGCATCACCGACCTGGCCGACGCACCCGATGACGCGGACCTGGCAGCGGTGCTCCGAGTACAGATCCGGCGCCTGCTGACGGCGGACCCGGATCTCGCGGCCAACATCGCCGGATGGACCCGACCCGCCGCACCCAGCACGGTCACCGTCTCCACGTCAGGTGAGAGGTCACCGGCCGTGGGCGGCAGCAACTACGGCACCATCCACACCGGCGACTCCACCCACTGAGACCACCGCTCATGACCGACGACATGGCACAGACCCCTGCCTCGGACAGGTCCGGTCCCAGCACCTCCGGGGCACGATCACCGGCCGTGGGCGGCGACAACTACGGCCCCATATCCACCGGGGACACGACCGTCCAAGCCCCCTTGGTGCTGCCGCCACCGGCGGACGTCACGTGTCCGCACGCGATGCACAACCTCCCACGCCCCACCCCCCACCAATTCGTGGGCCGGGAGAGGGAAATGACCATCATGGAGCAGACTCTGCAACTCCGGAAGGAACAGACGGCCACCCAGGTCGTCGCCCAGGCCATGTCCGGGCTCGGCGGAGTCGGGAAATCCACCCTGGCCCTGCACTACGCCCACAGCCACCGCCTGGACTACACCACCGTCTGGTGGATCAACGCCGAGACACCCGAGACCATCACCGACTCCCTGGCCCAGCTCACCACCCGGGCCAACCCCGGAACCGACACCGGCACCACCGCCAACGACGCACTGGCCCAATGGGCCCTGGCCTGGCTCGACACCCACCCCGGATGGCTCCTGGTCTTCGACAACGCCACCCACCCCGACCACCTCACGCCCTACCTCGCCAGACTCACCAACGGCCACAAACTCATCACCAGCCGCCTCACCCACGACTGGGACACCATCGCCGGCCAGCCGCTGCACCTGGACGTCCTGCCTCCCCAAGCCGCGATCAGCCTGCTGTGCCAACTCACCCGGCGGAACGATCCCTCCGAGCACCCCGCCGCCGGGGAACTGGCCGACGAACTCGGACACCTCCCCCTCGCCCTGGAACAGGCCGGCACCCACATCCGCCGCACACGCGGCACCTTCACCGGCTACCTCCAGCGCTTCCGCACCCAGACCGCCCGCATGCTCAACACCCCCGGCAACGGCGATCCCCACCGCACCACCATCGCCCGCACCTGGCGCATCACCCTCGACACCATCGCCGAACGCGACCCCCTGGCCGTCCACCTCCTTCAGATCATGGCCTGGCTCGCCCCCCACGACATACCCCGCGACCTGCTCGACGGCCTCGCCGACGACCCCGGCGCCGAAGCCGACGCCCTCGCCCTCCTCAACGACTTCAGCATGATCACCCTTGACGAGAACACGGCCTCCACCCACCGCCTCGTCCAAGCCGTCACCCGAACCCCCGACCCACACGACCCCCACCGCACCGAACAAGCCATCCAGCAAGCCCAGAACACCGCCGCAACCCAGATCCGCAACACACTGCCCAACAACCCAACGACAAACACCACCGGATGGCCACGCTGGCGGGCCCTGCTCCCCCACATCAGCGCGCACCTCACCCACACCCATCCCGACACAGACACCACCAGCACCGCCACCATCCTGCGCAACACGACGCAATTTCTGTTGAGCCAAGGCCAACTCAGCCAAGCCACCAGCTACGCCGAACGCTCCACCACCACCTCAGTCCGCCTCTTTGGCGAAGACCACCCCGACACCCTGGCTTCCCGCAACAACCTCGCGAGCGCCTACCGGTCGGCGGGAGACCTGGGACGTGCCATCACCCTGTACGAACAGACCCTCACCGACGGCGCCCGTCTCTTCGGCGAGGACCACACTTCCACCCTGGTTTTCCGCAACAACCTCGCCGGCGCCTACCGGTCGGCGGGAGACCTGGGACGTGCCATCACCCTGGACGAACAGACCCTCACCGACCGCCTGCGGATCCTGGGCAAGGACCACCCCGACACCCTCACCTCCCGCAACAACCTCGCGGCCGCCTACGAGTCAGCGGGAGACCTGGGACGTGCCATCACCCTGTACGAACAGACCCTCACCGACCGCCTGCGGATCCTGGGCAAGGACCACCCCGACACGCTCACCTCCCGCAACAACCTCGCTGGCGCCTATGACTCGGCAGGGAATCTCGGGGGTGCCATCACCCTGTACGAACAGACCCTCACCGACCGCCTGCGGATCCTGGGCAAGGACCACCCTTCGACCCTCGCCTCCCGCAACAACCTCGCCGGCGCCTACCGGTCGGCGGGAGACCTGGGACGTGCCATCACCCTGTACGAACAGACCCTCACCGACCGCCTGCGGATCCTGGGCAAGGACCACCCTTCGACCCTCGCCTCCCGCAACAACCTCGCGAGCGCCTACCGGTCGGCGGGAAACCTGGGACGTGCCATCACCCTGTACGAACAGACCCTCACCGACCGCCTGCGGATCCTGGGCAAGGACCACCCCGACACCCTCGCCTCCCGCAACAACCTCGCGGCCGCCTACGAGTCGGCGGGAACCCTGGGACGTGCCATCACCCTGTACAAGCAGACCCTCACCGACAGCCTGCGGGTCCTGGGCAAGGACCACCCTTCCACCCTGACCTCCCGCAACAACCTCGCCGGCGCCTACGAGTCAGCGGGAAACCTGGGACGTGCCATCACCCTGTACAAGCAGACCCTCACCGACCGCCTGCGGATCCTGGGCAAGGACCACCCTTCGACCCTCGCCTCCCGCAACAACCTCGCGAGCGCCTACCGGTCGGCGGG
>NZ_JBHXRX010000020.1:0-41256 GCF_042714995.1 Streptomyces sp. NPDC058665 | reverse complement strand
GAAACCTGGGACGTGCCATCACCCTGTACGAACAGACCCTCACCGACCGCCTGCGGATCCTGGGCAAGGACCACCCCGACACCCTCGCCTCCCGCAACAACCTTGCGGCCGCCTACTGGTCGGCGGAGGATCCGGGGCGGGCCATCACCCTGTTCGAGCAAGCCCTCATCGACAGCGCCCGTCTCTTCGGCGAAAACCACCCCATGACTCGCGTCGTGCGTGACAACTTGCAGCAGGCGCGTTCACACCCCCGCTGACAACAACTCGCGCCCGGAGATCAGAGATCGCCGCAGTGCGGGGAGCGTCGAAACCTGTCTCTACTTACTCAAGGCGCCTCGCTCCGCTCGCCGCGCGCTCCCCGGCTCCCCGCCGGGTCCCGCCGCTCCTGTCTCCGCCCCACTCCGGGCCCCGGCTACGCCAGTCGCGCAACCAGAGCGAGCGAGCCTGAACCCAGGGAAACGGCAGGCACAAGACATGCCTCCGGCGGGGGCGCTCAGACTCCGGGATGGATGAGGCGCCGTTCGCGGGTGCCGGCGGATTGGTGGCGGGCGTTAAGGCTCCCGTCCCGACCACCTTCGACTCAGGCAAAGCCGAGCAGTCGCGGCCCAGGGCGTCAAGGTCGTTCGTACAGTGGCGCGCTCCACCTTGACGCCCTGAACCACGCCCGCTCCACGGAGTGTGGGCCGAAGGCGGACGGGACGGGAGCCGGGGGAGGCTGTGTCGACGCCGCCCTAAGAAGGAGACTCTCCATCAGGTGGCGAGTCAATGACACCCTCTGCACTCCCCTGCACAAGATGCAATGCCGGTCTATACAGAAACGGCACCCAGTATTGAAGGGATGGCGGCTCTCCCCTTTTTTCGAAGAATCCGATCTCTACGAGACGGGTGCAAATTTTCTTTGTACGCTCCTCGCTTTCCTGCCAGATCGAGGAAAGGCTTTGCACACTATGATTCGTCTTTTGCGCTTCAAGCAGTTCCAGGTGATGCCGGACATCTGGGTACTCTGCATAAAGAGTTCTATCCAGACGCACCTCAGACACGGGAGGCAAGGCATCCTTCAACGCTGAAGGATCGAACAGGTGCTCTCCATCCGGTTCCGGTTCGCCGACCTCTAAACGCTTCAGCTGAACTCGACGAGCCTCAGTGAGCAGGTGAATCAACTCACGTGGCGCAGTACGCTTGGTCCCATCCTGCGTACGCGTCAAGCACCAGTCGAAAGTCTGAGCCCTGCGCGATCCGAGTTCCACCTGAGGCGGGTATACCCGATAAAAGAAATCTTGCTGCGCGCTGGTGCCCGTTGTCACGGCCTTTGGTTCCGCACCATAGAACTCGACCAGAGGTCCATTTTGCACCAAGCGTTGGACCACAAGTTGCAGCAGGGCGGCACCGTCCCAGTGCAAGACGAGATCACGAGTGATGTGGCTGGCTTCACGGAAGCCGGAATCAGTTATTGCCTTCCAGATGTCCGTGCGAAGAAAGATCTTAAGGTGTATTCGATCGAATCCGTTCAGATCGAGGTAACACTTAAACAGCGCCCTCAAGGCCTTCTTCTCAAGATCAGGCTCGCCCGCGAAAGCCACGTCAAGCCTGTCTAGCAACAGCCATATTTCTATACCCGAGTCGACAAGGGATGCGTTCGCAACGTCAAGTAGATCATCAACGTAGATATCACCCCTAGCCCTTTCGGCCACGCTAGGCTCACTGAAAGATATGCGGCTGCTAAATCCTGCGATAGCCCCCGTACTGGGGTCCAGCGCCACAGAAGGCTCTATTTCACTCGGCCGCATGAGGCGGCGAACGTACTCAAAAGCATTTTTCACGTGCTGCCGCAAGGATGCTTTACCGCCTGGACGAAGCTGGGCATCAGTCAAAGTGCGGACGACTTTCCGGGCCCCTTCGTCCCTGATCCCGTAATCCTCGAAGGCGTCGGCAATCAAAGCCAGGAAGTACAACTTCCACAGCCCCGCAAACGCCTCCTCAGGCATTGGCGGTTCCTCGGTTAGGCTTTTGAAAGCCGGGGTCCCTTTGGGATTCTCTGCCGCTCGAATTAGAATGTCGCGATCGAACAGCTGCTCCTCGCGCGCCATCAGGGTGGAATATATGGCACTTTTACCGGAGCCTTTCGGCCCATAGATCACATCTACGTCGCCACGCCACACACTTTTCCATTGCTCCGTCTCAACGAAGTAAGCGGCGAGCTGATCAAATTCGTCCTCGGCTACCCTCTGGCCGAGCGAGAATTCTTCAATTATCTGCCTCTTCATGATTCCCCCCAGTGCGCTTAATGCGCTTTCCCGCCGCCAGAGCCCCTTACCCCCACAGTCTCTGCAGTCTACGAGACATAACGCCGCCTGAGCACCCCTCACCGGCAGAAGGCTGCCAACCACCAGGGTCAAGACTGTTGCCACGCCCCCCAGTCGACACTTACGTAACCCGGCAGGTCATCGAGCAGCAACGATTCGGCGCGTACAGCCGAATTGACGGCCACGCCAATGTAGTCGGCCCCGCCTGAGGCCAGGGGAACATGCTCCATCCCATGGGTTGCCTCTGCTGAGAGCTGAAGACAGCGGAGTGATCGTTGACCACGCAGACCACGGCCACAGGACCAAGATCGTTGAGTGGACGGCTGGTCTGGTGGACAACCAGCTGAGTGTCTAACTGCGTGACAACCACGAAGCACAACCACGAACAACCGTGGACGTCAGCGGACCATCTGCGCAGATGACAGACACGGCAGCCCATGGCCAGCGAGTATCCCGAATTGCTTCGGGGCGAAGAGGTCTTCCAGCCAGGCGCATGTGCCAGCAGTACCGCAACCTCAGTAACCTTCTCCGTCTAGTGGCGTCCGTCCGGAGCCTCGTGGCGGCCGGTATGGCCGTTGCCGACCCGATCCCGCTAGAGCTACGGATCAGAAGGTCGTCGACCTCAACGAGCCGGACGGAACGCACACCAGCGTCTCCGTCCGGTAGCGGCTGCCGTGCCGAGAGCTGACATTCGGCGCTCACGAGTTCACGACGCCGGCGAGCGCTCAACTGGCCTTACGCAACCGCGCCGCCGTCACCCTGGCCAGCATCGCCACCTCTTGCGCCGTCTCCGCAGACAACTCCAGCCGCACCACCCCCGAGCCGTCATCAGCCGCCCCCGCCCGGAGCTTTGCCCCCGCCGTGTCCACACCAACGGCCGTCAGCGCGTCGCCCAGTTCGGCCGCTGCCTGCCCGGCATCGCGCCAGCCAGCCACGTAGTCGACCCCGCGAACCCACAACACCGCCTCAGGGTTGAACTCCTCGCCCTCGAAACCCGCGTGGTCGCACATCTGCGTCAAGTCCCTTCCCCGTACTGGCTGATGACTGTCCATCAGGGGCGCATCGAACGAGATCACGACGACGGCCCCGGTACCATCGGCACCAGGGTCCTGATCATGGGATTCCTAACCGGACCACCCCCAGCCCGCCAGGTCACGGGGTGGTCCGGTCTTGCGTCAGCGGTTGTTGTGCACGGCTCCGGCTCGCGCCGGACTATCGACAGGTCATCGGGGGCCCTCCACCAGCGAGGCTCGGAAGAAGCTGGTGATCACGCTCCGGAAACCGGTGTGACCGGTGCGTCCCGCGTGCTTGAGGCACCAGGTCTCCGGGCCCTCCCTGTCGTCCGCCGCCCCGGAGGATTCGCCGCACGAGGTGCACTCGGTTACGTAGATCGGCCCGCTTCCCGAGGTATCCGTGTGCAACGCCCAGTTCGCGTAACGCCACACCTCCCTCGTCGTCATCGGCGCCCCTCCTTATCTGAACGGCGTCCGCCCCGCTCCACTTTCACCACGTCTGTGGCGTTCACCCGCAGGGCAGGCCCCGACTTGAAGATCAGGACCACCGCCGGCCCCCCGGAGCCACCCCGACCCGAGCGCACTGCCTTGACCTCTCGCCGTCGGCCCCGGTCGCTGATCGCGTCGCCGCGCCGTACCCGCATCGCCAACATCCGTGTCATCACGCCGACCGCCGCTCGCCAGTGGTCATCGATGGCGCTCCGACAGAACCGCCGAGGTCGAAGCGGCAGAAGACGCTCTTGCCTCCGCCCTCGTCAGGCGTCCACCACAAGCCGTCGGCCAGGGTGCGCACGATGTGCAGCCCCCGCCCGTGATCGGGTAGCAGCGCTTCCGGGAGATCCTCGGCCAGGTCCGGGCCGAAGCCGTCGCCGAGCGGCAGCGTGGGTGGGTCTGAGTCTTCGTCGGCCACATCCACGAACAGCCACCGAGGCCAGGACCGCAGGGTGAGTGTGATCACCGGGCGGTGGCCGGGCTCCGTCGAGTGGCGGTCGGCGATGGCGTGAAGCACCACGTTGCCGACCAATTCCGAGACACACAGTTCGACGTCGTAGGCGAGATCGCCGAGATCCCAGCTCCTGAGCGTCCCGACCGTTATACGCCGCGCCGCCAGCGGGGTGTCCTCTGCGTCTGCGAAGAGTGTGAGCGCGCGAAAGCGGCTTGCTGCCGCTACCTCCGCAGGCCCGACGAATCCCGCCTCTGCTGCCGGGAGTAAGCTTTGCGTGATCTTTCCGGTTGCCATGACACGATCGACCGTCCTCGGTCACGTCTACCGGGGCGTTCCCGGCAGGGTGGCCCGAGGATGCACCCCTTGCACCAGCCGTCGCTCCCCCCTCTTGGGGACCCCCCTCGTGGGTACACTCGCGAGACGCACCCCGAAGAGTTGACAGGTCAATCATCAGGGGAAGTGAGATGGCCGAAGTTGCTCCGACGCCCGCAGCACTGCCGCCGCACGTGCTGGAGCGCGCGGACGTCCGCTCCGCGATCGCCAACCACGATTTCGGCGAGGTCTTCAGACTCGCCAGGCTGCACGGCAAGATCAGCTACGCCAAGATCGCCGAGGCCGTCGGCTACAAGCGCGAGCACATCGGCAAGATGGCCAAGGACGAAACCGAAGGCAAGGGCGTTCGCCCCCGGATCACCCAGTACCGCAAGATCCTCGAAGTGGTTGACGGACTACGCATTCCCGGCCACCTCGCTGGACTCTCCCCACGCCCATGGGAGCTGGAGCGGCGAGCGAACACATCCCAGGCGGAGGACCCGAGCACCCTGCTCGCGGAGGGTGGTGCGGGGCTGTGGGACATCGCCGAACTGCTGCGGCGAACGGAGATGTCCAGCATCAACAGCGCAGCTCTGGAGTCGATCGAGCAGGGCATCGACCAGTTGGCCCGCGCCTACCCGTACGCCGATGCCGACTACCTGCACCAGCGCACTCGGAACGGCTTGCAGTACGTCACCAAGCAGCTTGAGAGCCGGATGACACTGCGCCAGCACCGGGAACTGCTCGTCAACGCGGGCTGGCTGTTCCTACTCAACGCGTGCGTCCAGTACGACCGGGGCCAGCGGGAAGCCGCCAACCTCAGCAAGGCCGCCGCACTCCGCATCGGCGATGAAGCCGGCCACGGCGAGATCAAGGCATGGGCGTGGGAGATCGAGGCATGGTTCGCCCTCACCCAGAGCCGATGGTCAGACATGCTCACCGCAGTGGAAGCCGGACACCTCGCCGATCAGACGCACTCCGTCGGCGTGCAGTTGTACGCACACAAGGCACGCGCGGCAGCCCGGATGGGAGACGCGCGATTGGTCCGCGACTCCCTGGACGCCGGCCGAGCAAGGCTGGACCGCCTGGCCCGCCCGGATCACCCCGAACACCACTTCATCATCGACCCTGACAAGTGGGACTTCTACGAGATGGACGCCTACCGCCTGCTCGGAGACGACGAACGCGCCGCCGGCCACGCCCGGTCGGTAATCCAGATCAGCACCGGGCCCGACGGCACCGAGATCTCCCCCATGCGTGCCGCAGAAGCCCGCCTCACTCTCGGAGTCGCCGCCGCCCGGACCGGTGAAATAGAAGAAGCCGTAGGCATGGGCACTGCGGCCCTTGCAGCCGACCGGAAGTCTCTCCCGTCCCTGCTCTTGGTCGCCAACGAGCTGGACAACGAACTCCGCGCCCGCTTCCCTCGCGAGGCGTCTACGCGCGACTTCCACGAACGGATCTTGACCATCACGCGCGGCGCGAGCACGCCGGAACTTCCGTTCTGACTGCCACGTGCACGGTTGCGTCACTGAGCTTTGATCAACTGATCCACCGCCATTCGCAGCGACTCCTCACGCTTGCAGAACGAGAACCGGACCAGCCTGGCCGGGGCGTCGGCGCTTACGTAGAACGCCGATGTCGGAATGGCGACAACGCCCGCGCGCTCTGGCAGATCCCGACAGAACTCCCCGCCGTCCGCGTACCCAGGGGGACCATCATCTGCTTGCAAGAAGTACCCAGCATCCGCACGAAAAGGTCTTGTCCGCCGAGGAGATCATCAACGTGCGCTCTCACGTTCCCGGAGGCGAAGCGATGGTCAGGTGCGGGCGTCGTCGTTGAGTGAATGCCGCGTAAATGGACATACGCGCCCATCCTCGTCCGATGAATCGAGCGTGCAAGCGACGCTGGAGTGACTATGTACGCGTGCCCGAGTTCACGCAGTAATACTCGGCGCGGGACCGACACCCGAGGATGTGTTGCGCACCCGGTGGACGCACGCGCAGGCAACAGGACGCCCCACTCGGACGCCAGTCCGGGTGGGGTTTCCACGTAAGCCCTAAAAAGGTGGCTCCTCCGAGGCCCGGCGCAGCAGAGCCACGAATTCCTCATGCCCCCATTCCTTGAATTTCTCTATGTATTCATCGTACTTTTCGTAGCTGACACCTTGCGCGATTTCCAACAACATCGCCTCCGAGGCGCCTCTATCTTCGAAATTCTTAACGACGCCTCGGATTTGATAGACACCCCGAGAGCCGATCGCGCTAAGCACTTTACTCGCGTCCGCTATACGCTCCGTTTTCTGCAAGTGCACTACAACTTCAAGAACGCGATTCGATTGGCGGCGTGCTACTGAGCTGAGTACGAAGTCTGCATCTTTTCCCAGCGCAGCAGCCCGCAACTTGTCAACCGCATTCTCGATTCCAGGGGAGCGGAACCAAGTTGCTATACGGGACAAGAATTCCTCTACGTAAACCGCAACGTTGGAGCGTCTGAAACCCACAACAATGGCTGCTGCGGAACTCTCCCCATGCCGCATTGCCGAAAAGTTAACTAACCAGCCGACGGTCTCTCTATTGGCATCGCTTCTACTAGATCCACCCCAGCCCACAACTCCGCCTTCGTAGGGGAACTCACGATCTAGAGCTCTTACGGTGTTAACGACACCTTGGGGAGAATCTTCGGCGGCTTTTTTCAGGAATTCGGTCACTGTCATTTCCGCCTGCATCATGGCTCGCAACACCTGAGGAAGCCAATCGGCAACAGGTTTCGATCGGCAGTCGTGGACCAAATCTATAAGGTCCTCCATCTGGGCTTGTCGCAATGGCTCAATATCCCATTCCAGGTTTCTACTGATTTCCCTGTTCTGATCCTCCGATCCGACACGGGCATCGCTGCGTAGTGTTTTCAAGGAATCCACTACCCTGTCTTGCCAAACCTCTCGATCGGTCTCGTGCTTCGGTAGAGGCACGTCATTTGCCTGCGCATATTCGGCCAACGCATCTACGACGGCAAGGATTTGCGGCAGGTTTAGAGAGCTTTTTCCTGCTAATTTCTCTTGGATTGTGGAGCGGGCCATCTTCTGAGGTCTTCTTTGGCGGCCAATTAAGTGCTCCAAGGTTCGATATGAAGGATTGCCGGCGCGAGCTCGGAGTTCCCGAAGTTGACTCGCTACGTCCATCGAAGTCTCCTTCTCCTGGCCATGGGCGGGATCGTCTGTTCCTGTCCGGTGACGTCCGGGACCATCCAGACTTAGCCACCTGAGCCTAGGTCAACTGGGCTGATCCTGTCTGGGTGTTGCCGGGTTCAGCCGTCACGGTCGTGACCGGTGCAGCGGACAGGTTGCATGGGGTGCAAGAGAGAAACCCTACTCACCCACGGGATGGTGGGTGCAGGTCCTAGCCGGAACGAGCCTGCAACGGCCTACCTCGCTGGCTCGTGCAGATTGGAGAACGAAGTAGATGGAACCCCAGCGCCCCCCAGAGCGGGAGCCTAGCGCGGACACCTCTCGGTGGATGAGTCGCCTTCTGGTCGTACTCACTCCAGTTGCGACACTGATCGGGGCGGTTGCTGCATTGATCACCGCAGTCCGCGCATAGCTCTTGAGGAAGGCCAAATGCAGCTCGGGTCACCTTGTTCAGCCGCATAACTGACGGGAATCCTGTACGGCAGCGTCAACGTTGCCGTACAGGAAAAGTCGGCCGCACACCCCACCCACCAAGGCCGAGGAGCCGAACAGCTTGATCCTGTTGGGGCCTTCAGCGAGCTTCGATCAGCTGGTCAATGGCCTGTCGGATCGAGTCCTCGTGCTTGCAAATCGAGAAGCGCACCAGCCAGGACGGAGCGCCCGCGCTCACGTAGAACGCCGAAGTGGGGATAGCCACCACGCCAGCTCGCTCCGGAAGATCCCGGCAGAACTCAACACCGTCCGCGTAGCCCCACGGGCGCACGTCCGCCTGAACGAAGTAACCCGCGTCCGCGCGGAAGGAACGCAACCCCGCCCGGTTCAAGCCCTCGCTTAGCAGATCCCGGCTTCCCCTCAGGGTGTCTCGTAGGCCCGTCGCCCACTCCTCTACCGAGCCGAGGGCCCGCGCCAAAGCTTCTTGATACGGCGAGCCGGAGGCGTACGTAAGAAACTGTTTCGCGGAATTCACAGCAGCGACGAGCGCAGCCGGGCCGCAGACCCAACCAACCTTCCAGCCCGTGACGTTGAAGGTCTTGCCGGCCGAGGAAACAATCAGCGTCCGTTCCCACATCCCCGGGAGGGTCGCGATGGGCAGATGCCGCGCCCCATCGTTGTATACGAGGTGCTCGTACACCTCATCCGTAACGACCATCAGCGATCGCTCGCGGCAGATATCCGCGATCGCTGCCAGTTCATCCGTAGTGAAAACCTTGCCCGTGGGGTTGTGCGGGGAGTTCAGCAACAGCACCCGCGTACGCGACGTCACAGCGGCCCGCAGCGCGTCAATATCCAGGGCGAAGCCGTCGCCCTCGAGGGCCAGGGGAACGCCAATGAGTCGGGCACCAGCAAGCCGGGCATCCGCCGCGTAAGCGTCGTAGCAGGGATCGAAGGCGATGATCTCGTCACCGGGGTCGCAGAGCGCCAGCACAGCCGCCGCAAGTGCTTCCGTCGCACCTGTGGTGATCAGGACCTCACCCCTAGCCCGGTAGTCGAGTCCGTACCGCCGGCGCTGATGAGCGGCGACCGCCTCCCGCAGTGCAGGGAAGCCGACAGCGGGTGGGTACTGATTGCTGCCCGACAGCACCGCGTCCGCCACGTCTTTGAGCAGCGCGGCCGGGCTGTCCAGCTCAGGCACTCCCTGCCCAAGGTTCACCGCTCCGGTGCGCCGCGCCAGCTCCGTCATCTCCGTGAAGATCGACGTACCCATGCCTCGTACACGCGCCGCAGGACTCCAGTCCGCCGAGCCCACAGACCCGCGCACATCAGCCGTCTCCCTCGTATCCATGCAGTCCCGCTTTCCCGAGTCCGTCCACCAGGAGATTCGGCCCTCACCATAGGCGCGCACCGGAGGAACTGGGCCATCGGTGGGCATAGCCAAGCCATCCCCCGAGGTCGGCGGCTCCACGTCAGGGAGTGTATAAACAGGGCTTGACCTGGGTGACGGCCACGCAGGAGCTGGTGACCACGGTCAGGGCCGCGAAACAGTTCCTGACGTACGTGTCGGCCGGACCGTTCCAGTACGCCGTCGCCGAGGCGCTGCGGCTGCCGGACAGCTACTTCGAGGACCTGCGCGACGATCTGCGGGCCAAGCGCGACCTGCTGTCGGCCGGGCTCGTGGCGGCCGGGTTCGAGGTCTACCGGCCGGCGGGCACGTACTTCGTCACCACCGACATCCGGCCACTCGGCGAGAGCGACGGCTTCGCGTTCTGCCGCGCGCTGCCCGAGCGGTGCGGGGTGGTGGCCGTGCCGAACGCGGTGTTCTACGACCACAGGGAACAGGGCGCGCCCTTCGTCCGGTTCGCGTTCTGCAAGCGCGCGGAGGTCCTGGCGGACGCGGCGGACCGGCTGAAGACGCTCGCGGCGGGGTGAGCGCGCGAGGACTTCAGGGAATGACCTACGGCCCCGCGTGGACCTGGCAGGCCCACAGGCTCGGCGTACGCGGGTACTCGGCGCGCAGTTCGCACACCGCGCGGTGCAGGGCGCGCGCCGTGCCGTCGACGGTGAGCGGGCCGCCGTCGGCGGGGTCCAGCCGCTCGTACAGCCCGCGCGCGACCCGCGCCCCGATCCTGTCGTCCACCGGCCAGAGCGAGCCGACGACATGGGGGAAGCCCGCCATCTGGAAGGCGCTCGCGATGTGCACGGACTCGTCGGCGAGTTCGGCGCTGATACGCATGGTGTCGCAGGCGGACAGATAGGCCAGACGGGCGCCGGGAAGGCGCAGCCGGGCGAGATCGCGCACGGTCGGAGACGCGTCGGGCGGGCCGTGCAGCACCAGCCGGCCGTTCGAGGGGCGCAGCGGATCGCTGACGGCGTGGCAGGCGAAGTGGACGTGCGCGTGGTCGCGCAGGCGGGCGTCGACCGCGGCGCGGGTCGCGGCGCCGTCGGCGAGGAGCGTGGCGTACGGCAGCCGTCGCGCGAGCCAGTCGGCCTCCTCGCGCGCGCCGGGCAGCGCGGGAAGCCCGTCCGCCTCGGGGACGGCGACGATCAGGAGGGAGTCGCCCGGGGCGTCGGGGGCAGGGGTGTCGGCGGCAGGGGCGTCGGAGCGGGGGCGCGCCGGGGCGCGTGTGCGGGCGTGGTGGAGCGTACGGAGCGTGGGGGCGTACGAGGAAACCACCCGGTCGAGGGCGCCCGGCCCATTGCCGTCCGGCGCCGCGGCGTGCAGGGGTAGCGTGCCGAGCAGTCCGCCAGGCGACCACCAGATCCGCGGCAACTCCTCCCCCTCCGGGGGGACTTCGAGGCCCAGCCGGTCGAGGACGGGACCTGTGACGGCGGACCAGAGCCAGTCCAGCGTGGCCCGCACCTCGCCCTGGGCCCGCAGCGCCTCCTCGTGGCCGCTCCCCGGCGCGTTCATCCGCGCGAGCGCGTCGTGGAAACGCTCGGTGCGAGAGGTGACCGCCGGCGCGGTCAGCAGCGGCAGCGGCAGCGCTTCGACCGAGCCCCCGGTCACCAGGAGGGCGCCACCGGCCGGGGCTTCGGCGCCGCCCGTACTGTCGGCGGGCGGCACATGCACCAGCACGACGGGCCCCTGTGCGGCTGCCGCGCCCAACTCGGCGTCGTCCCAGTCGCGTACGGACCGGAAGAGCCGCAACTCGGGGTGCTCGGCGCGGATCCGGGCGGTCAGCCCGTCCCACTGGGCGGTCAGCCGCTGCCGCCGGTCGCTGGCCGGGGCCAGGGGAACGGACGGCTCGTACGAGGAGTCCTCCGGCTCCGGCACCAACTCGTCCGTCGACGCGTCGAGTCCCTGCCGCAGCCTGACCAGCTCCTCCGCCAACTCCGGTGCCTTGCGGCCCAGTTCCGTCAAGTCGCTGTTCGCGTCGAAGGCCTGCGCCAGCAGCACCCCGCGAGCCTGCTCCAACAGCCGTACCGCCAGCCCCGGTTCACCGCACCGGACCGCGCACGCCGCAGCCTCCGCGCCCAGCCCCACCGTCCCGCCGAGCCGGAACTCCTGGTCGTCACGGAGGAGATGACGCGGCGAGAGGACCGGCATCAGGTCGACCGCGACGACGTACCCCTTGAGCGCGAGATCCGGTCTGCCGAGTTCCATCCCGGCGCGCGCCCACCGCCAGGCCGCGTCCAGCCGCTCCGAGGACGGACACTGCGGTTCGAGCGCCGCCTCGCGGAAGGCCGCGGCGGACTGCCTGAGGTCGTCCACCGCGCGCGTACGTGCGTACCGTTCGGCCAGCAGTTCACCCAGCGCCGAGAGCCGGGTCGTGAGATTCGGGTGCTCCGGCGGCGTCGCGTCGACGGCCTCCCGCAGCAGCCGGACCGCCCGTTCGTGTGCTCCCGGGAACCACCCCGCACGCAGCGAGGCCCGCTGGAGAACGGCCGCCGTCATCAGGAAGTTCGAACGCAGCGGCGATCCTTCGGGCACGGCGGCGATGGCCGTTTCCAGCACCCCCCGCGCTTCTCGCAGATCCCGGCGCCGGTGGGTGATGTCGAAACGCGAGAGCAGGATGAGCGACAGTGACAACTGCCTCTGCGGCAGAAGCGGATCGGGCGCGTCGGTCAGCTCCAGCGCCGCCCTGATGTGTTCCACAGCCTGGTCGGCCGTGGCCACGTCGCGGGTCCGTCCCGCCGTACGCGCCAGCGCGCCGCCCGTCGCGGAGAGAACCGCCGCGCGCTTCGACGCGGACGCGCCGGGCAGCGAGGCGGCCCGCCGCCGGCAGTCCAGCGCCTCCGCCAGATCGGCCGAATCCTGAAGCCTGTTGTGGCGGAGCATCAGCGCGGCGCTGAGATTGATCAGCCGTCCGCCGAGCAGATGATGTCCGGCGGGGGTCTCGCGGACGGCCTCGCGCTGCGCGTCGACCGCATCCGTCAACACCGCGAGGTCGGACGACTGTTGATGGAGCGAGAGCAGGACCGCGCCCAGATTGGTGAGTGCGCCGGGCCGGGACGCGTGACCTGGCGGCAGCATCGCGAGCGCCTCGCGCATCCTGGCCACGGCGGTCACGAGATCTTCCGGGGCGCCGAGGCCGCGCTCGTACCGCCCGCGCAGCTCCAGGGCGGAGTTGACCAGCCGCTGGACCGTACGGCCGGACGTCCCGGCGGTGTCCCGGGGCTCCTCGTCGCGCAGAAGCCGCCGCGCCTCCTCCAGGTCGCGTACGTCCCCGATGCGCGCGTGCCGCAGCCGCAGCGCGAGGCCCAACTGCCCGTCGGCGCGGGTCCGTTGGCCCGGATCCGCCCAGACCTCCTGGCGCGACCGGGCCAGTACGGCGATGGCCTCCTCCAGGTCGGCGAGCTCACCCGTCCGCTCGTACCGCTTCACCAGCATGAGGGCCAGATCGGCCAGGGCCGAGCCCGGTCCGAGCGGGTTCCCGGCCACGGCGCCCCTGCTGAGCGCGACGACCTCGTCGAACTCCTCGACCGTGCCGCCCGACCGGTCCAGCCGCAGGCTCAACGCCCGTGCCAGGATGCTTCTGTGGCGGGCGAGGTCGGGGTGGTTGTCGTCCGTCTGGGCCAGTACGTCGCGGGCGATCCCGGCTGCCTCGTCCAGGTCCTCCCCGTCGGAGGTCCGCTCGTACCGCTCCACCAGCGCCAGCCCGTGATCGCTGAGCCGGGTCAGACGCTCCGGGTCTGCGGCCGGACTGAGCCGGACGGAGCGGCGGCCAAGGCGTAACGCCTCTTCGGCGAGGTGCGCCGACTCCTCGCGCAGTGCGTCGTCGTCCCAGGCGCGCGCCGCCACGGCCAGCGCGTCTGCCAGGCGGGAGACTCGTACGGCGAGCTCCGGGTCGTCGGCGGCGGTGGCGAGCACGGAGAGCCGGCCGGCGGCGATCGCCTGCGCGCGCACCAAGTCGGGCGAACCGCCCTGCGTTTCGAAGGCCCTCGCCATTTCCGGTGGCAGGCCCGGCAGTTGACGGCCCTCACCGGCGGCCGTGGCGGCCATGCACACCCCGCTCCACACCTCAGGCCCGTCGGCGTCGGCGGGGTCCGGCCAGGACTCCGGGGGCAGCGAGGCCCAGAGTGCCGCCAACTCCGGTGGTACGGCCGCCCGGTCGCACACCCAGACGGGAAGCAGCAGCATCCCCGCGCACGAGCCCTCCTCCGCGCCCTTTCCCTCGCCGAGCTCACCGCAGCGGGCCCAGTACAGCCAGCCGGCCGCCTGCCGGGCGTCCATGTCCGTTCGGAGGTCGCAGCCGCGCAGCAACGCCGCCAGCTCCGCGTCGGCCTCCGGGCCGAACACCAGTGACCCGTCGCCCCGTTGAATGGCGCGGTCCAGCCGTCCCGTCACCGCGCCCAGCAGGCCGTCCCGGCTTCTGCCCCGCACCCGCACGCCTGCCTCCGCTCCCGTCCGACAACTGACCCATTGTGTTGGACGGCGGCCCAAGCGTGCCCGCCCAAGGCACACTTGAGGCCATGACCGGATCAGACACGGCGTACGGGGAGGGTCCACGCGCCAGCTCCATCGCGGCTCTGTGCGCGCTGCTGGGGGCACGGGACGGGCTCTGGCGCACGGACGAAGAGGTCTCGGCGGCCACCGAACGCGCCAGGGCACTGCTCGCGCCCGGCTCCACGGCGGATCCCGGGCAACTCGACGCGGCCTTCCGGGAGTTGGACGAGGCGCTGCTCCGGGCGGGCGACGCGCGCGGGCTGGGCGGCCAGCTTCGGGTGGGGCCGGGCCGGCCGTACCCCGGTCCGACGATCCCGGGCATCCGCCCGATGATCAAGGTCGCCCTCTGCCCCGGCACGGTCCTCTGCACGCGCCGCGAACCGGCGAAGGACCTCCGCCCGGCGCCACCGTGCGCGCTCAACGGCACCCGAATGCGCAAGGAACGCCTGCGCCGGGACCAGACGACATGAGCACGGTCGCGCCCAGGGCGTGTTGCGACAGCGGCGCCGCCCACCGACGGGGCCGGGCTCACGGCGGCTGGTGGGTGCGATCGCAAGGCGGAGGCACTTCCCGTGCCCGAAGGGCTACGGAGAGAGCGCTCGTGCCGACGAGCGGTCGACCGCACCGCGGCGGGCGCGGGCCGGACGGAACTCTCCGGACAGGACCTGGGCCCTGTCCGACAATTGGCGTCTGGCGCGCAACGCCCTGCACGCACGCTCGCCGCGTTGTCGGGGTCGGGGTCGGCCAAGTACGCCCAGTACGAGACCGGTCCTCCGCCTTGCGAGCGCACGCGCCGGACGCCGCGCGCCCCGCCCCTCCGGCGGACGACGCCAATCGTCGGACACGGCCCAGGCTCGCGCGCCGGTGAACCCCCTCCTCGTCACGCTCGGCACCAAGCTCACCGAGCGCTGGCTCAACCTCCTCGTGCTGCCCGGCGCGCTCTTCCTCGGAGTCGTTGCCGCGGGCACCACCCTCGGGCACACCCACTGGCACGACATCGACCGGCTGCGCGAAGCCCTCGACGACCTGACCGCGCGGCCGGTCCTGGACCGTACGGGCACGGCGGCCATCGCGGTGGCGGTGATCCTGCTGCTCTCATCGGCGCTGTCGCTGGCCGCCCAGTCCGTCGGGACCGCCGTCGAGAGCTTCTGGCTGCGCGAGAGCCGCTTCCCGCTCGGGCGCCGGCTCCAGAGCCGGCGCCACGCGGCCTGGCAGCGGCTCGACCACGAACGGACCGAGGCGATCCGCGACCCCGCCACCCCGGCGGCCGACATCGAACGCCTCACCCGGGCCCGCGACCGTATCGCCCTGGTCCCACCGAGCCGCCCCACCTGGTACGGCGACCGGCTCGCGGCAGCCGCCGCGCGCGTCCACGCGGCGTACGGCATCGACCTCGCCGCCGTCTGGCCCCGCCTGTGGCTCATCCTCGCCGAACCGGCCCAGCGCCAGATCGAGTCCGCACGCCTCGCTCTCGCCACGGCGGCACGGCTCGGCGCGTGGTCACTCGGCTATCTCGCCGTCGCCGCGTGGTGGTGGCCGGCGGCCCTGATCGCCCTGGGCTGCACGCTGATGGCCCGTTCCCGCGCCCGCGAGGCGGTGGAGTCGCTGGCATCCCTCGTGGAGGCGGCGGTGGACGTCCACGCCCGGGACCTGGCGGTCCTGGTGGGCCTGGAACCCCCGGAAGCGACGGGCGGCCCGCTGTCGCCGGACACGGGGGACAGCATGTCGGAGGTCTTCCGCAAGGCGGACTGACGGGCGCGGCGGCAACCCGCCATCGCCACCGCCCCCACCGGCTGCGCGCTCGCGAAAGCCCGGCCGAGAACGGCGATCGTGCTTGATCGCGGCTCTCGCCGGGCTGTCGGGTGCCGCAAGACACCAGGGCCGTACGCGCGGCCTCTCAGGCCTCGTCGGCCGGCTTCTGCTCGGTGGGCTTGTCCTCCGTCGGCGTCAGCCCGAAGGTCTCCACCAGCCACTTGTCGAACTCGATCGACGCCCGCACCCAGCTGACCGTCGACGACACGAAGTGCTCCAGGCTGACCCCGGTACCGATCAGCATCTGGGCCTCGCCGATGAGCCGGACGGTCGTGGGGCCGTCCTCCTCCTCGTGCACATGGCTGTAGACCTTGGGCCACAGCGTGCGGCGGTTCCAGTCGTCGATCGCGTCGAGGATCTTGGGCTTGTCCTCAAGGGCGTGCGGCCGGTCGTAGAAGGTCCGTACCGAGAAGACCTGCTGGTCGTCCTCACCGCGGAACATGAAGTACGTACGGAAGTCCTCCCACGGCGCGGCGAGGTCACCCTCGTCGTCGACGACGTACTTCAGCTCCATCTGGTCGAGGAGCTGCTTGACCAGATCCTGGTCGGGGACGACAGGGCCCGCCGGTCCCGCAGCCTGCGGTTGGGGCTGGGCCCCGAAGTTCGGAATCGAGGACGGGTCGATGGTCATCGCTTGATTCTCCTGAGGAAGGCATGCCGTTGTCTGACAACGACCCTAGCCGCGATACCCGGGCCGCAACCCCGCACCCCGTCGACAATCCGGCGGAAGGCAGGGCCGGCCCGCCACCGTTGCGGTGACGGGCCCGGGGGTCCGGCCGGAAGGACCCGTACCCGCGCGTCCTACGGCGTCTTCTCCAAAGAAGGCGACCCCGCGCCAGGCCCCGACTCCCCCGTACGCGCCCCCGGCTCCCGCTCCCGCGACGCCGGCCCCACGATCAGCCCGTCGCCCGCGCGGTCCACCCGTACCGTGTCGCCCTCCACGACCTCGCCAGCGAGGATCTCCTTCGCCAGCCGGTCGCCGATCGCGGTCTGGATCAGCCGGCGCAGCGGCCGCGCGCCGTACGCGGGGTCGTTGCCCTTGTCGGCGAGCCAGGCCAGGGCATCCGGCGTGATGTCGAGGGTGAGGCGGCGGTCCGCCAGCCGCTTGGCGAGCAGGCCGATCTGCAGGTCGGCGATCCGGGCGAGCTCCTCCTTGGAGAGGGCGGAGAAGACCACGAGATCGTCCAGCCGGTTCAGGAACTCCGGCTTGAACGAGGCTCGTACGGCCTCCAGGACCTGCTGCTTCTTCGTCTCGGCCGAGGGGATCGGATCGACCAGATACTGACTGCCGAGGTTCGACGTGAGGACCAGGATGGTGTTGCGGAAGTCCACCGTCCGCCCCTGCCCGTCGGTGAGCCGGCCGTCGTCCAGGACCTGGAGCAGGACGTCGAAGACCTCCGGGTGCGCCTTCTCGACCTCGTCCAGCAGGACCACGCTGTACGGCCTGCGGCGGACGGCCTCGGTGAGCTGGCCGCCCTCCTCGTAGCCGACGTAACCGGGAGGCGCCCCGACGAGCCGCGCGACCGAGTGCTTCTCGCCGTACTCGCTCATGTCGATACGGACCATGGCCCGCTCGTCGTCGAAGAGGAAGTCGGCCAGTGCCTTGGCCAGTTCGGTCTTGCCGACGCCGGTCGGTCCGAGGAAGAGGAACGAGCCCGTGGGCCTGTCCGGGTCCGCGATGCCCGCGCGGGTGCGCCGTACCGCGTCCGAGACCGCCTCGACCGCCTCCGTCTGACCGATCAGCCGGCGGCCGAGCTCCGCCTCCATACGGAGGAGCTTGCGCGTCTCGCCCTCCAGCAGCCGCCCGGCCGGGATCCCGGTCCACGACCCGACGACGTCGGCGATCTCGTCCTCGCCGACCTCCTCCTTGACCATGGGGTCCTTGGCGGCCTCCTGCTCCGCCTCGGCGGCCTCCGCCAACTCCCGCTCCACGTCGGGGATCTCGGCGTACCGCAGCCTGGACGCGGTGGCGAGGTCCTGGTTCTCGACGTCGTTCTCCGCGCGGTCGGCCCGCATACGCAGATCGTCCAGCCTCTGCTTCAGCTCACCGACGCGGTTGAGGCCCTGCTTCTCCTTCTGCCAGCGCGCCTCCAGACCGCGCAGCTCCTCCTCACGGTCGGCGAGGTCACGGCGCAGCTTCTCCAGACGCTGCTTGGACGCGGCGTCCGACTCGTTCTTCAGCGCCAGCTCCTCCATACGGAGGCGGTCGACCGATCTGCGGAGCTCGTCGATCTCGACGGGCGAGGAGTCGATCTCCATACGGCGGCGGGACGCGGCCTCGTCCACAAGGTCGATGGCCTTGTCGGGCAGGAAGCGGGAGGTGATGTAGCGGTCGGAGAGCGCGGCGGCGGCCACCAGCGCCGCGTCGGCGATCTGCACCTTGTGGTGCGCCTCGTACCGGCCCTTGAGGCCGCGCAGGATCGCGATCGTGTCCTCGACGTTCGGTTCGGCGATCAGCACCTGCTGGAAGCGCCGCTCCAGCGCGGCGTCCTTCTCGATGCGCTCGCGGTACTCGTCGAGGGTCGTCGCGCCGACCATGCGCAGCTCGCCGCGCGCCAGCATGGGCTTGAGCATGTTGCCCGCGTCCATGGCGGAGTCGCCGCCGGCGCCCGCGCCCACGACGGTGTGCAGCTCGTCGATGAAGGTGATGATCTGCCCGTCGCTGTCCTTGATCTCGGACAGGACGGTCTTCAGCCGCTCCTCGAACTCGCCGCGGTACTTGGCGCCCGCGACCATCGCGCCCAGGTCCAGGGAGACCAGCTTCTTGTTCTTCAGGGACTCCGGCACGTCGCCCTTGACGATGCGCTGCGCGAGCCCTTCCACGACGGCCGTCTTGCCGACGCCGGGCTCGCCGATCAGTACGGGATTGTTCTTCGTACGGCGCGACAGCACCTGCACCACACGGCGGATCTCCTGGTCCCGGCCGATGACCGGGTCGAGCTTGCCCTCACGCGCGGCGGCCGTGAAGTCGGTGCCGAACTTCTCCAGGGCCTTGTACTGGCCCTCCGGGTCAGGTGTGGTCACCCGGCGTCCTCCCCTTGCCTTCTCGAACGCGGCCTGCAACCTCTTCGCGCCGGCACCCTGCCGCTCCAGCAGGTCTCCGGCCGTGCCGCCCTCGGCCGCGATCCCGATGAGCAGATGCTCGGTGGAGACGTACTCGTCGCCCAGCTTCTTCGCCCGCCTGGCGCCGTCGGTGACGACGGCGATCAGCCTGGTGTCGGGAGCGGGCGGGGCGACGGTGGAGCCCCGCACGCTGGGCCGCTCGGCCAGCAGCCGCTCCGCCCCGGACCGTACCTCGGCCTGGTCGGCGTCGACGGCGACGAGCAGGTCGGTGACGTTCTCGTTGTCCTGGCCCCCGAGCAGGGCCAGGAGCAGGTGCGCGGGTGTCAGTTCGGCATGGCCCGCCGACACCGCGCGCTCGGTGGCGGCGTTGAAGGCGTCCTTGCTCTTGTTCGTCAGCTCGGCGTCCACGTGCGGTCTCTCCTCCTCGGCGCAGGGTCCGTCCCCAAAGAACCTGACCCACCCAACGTACGCAAAGTTGAGTCTATTCCACTCAAGCCCGAAGGGGACGCGTCCCGCTCCACCGACCAACTACCGCCGACCCGCGCCCCCGAGGCCATTACGCGCCTATTCTTCCGGCATGGCCCAAGACGTACGTGCTCCCGACGCCGACTATCTCGCCTTCTGGCGCGAACGCCACCTGTGCACCCTGACCACACTCCGGCCGGACGGCACACCGCACGTGGTGCCGGTGGGCGTGACGTACGACCCGGAGACCCGGCTGGCACGTGTCATCACCGGCAAGAACTCCACCAAGGCCGCGAACATCCTCGCGGCGGGCCCGGACGGGGCACGGGTGGCGGTCTGTCAGGTCCAGGGACGGCGCTGGGCGACCCTTGAGGGCGTCGCGACGGTACGGACAGAGGCCGACAGGGTCGCGGACGCGGTAGGCCGTTACGCGGCCCGCTACGAACGCACGCCGGCACCCAACCCGGACCGGATCGTCATCGAGATCGCCGTCGACCGCGCGCTCGGCAGAGGATGACCGGCCCCGCGCGGTACGCCGGCGTCCGGCCCGCACGAGGGCAGCACAGCGGCGCCATCGCGTTTCAGGTCCACGATGGCGCCGCTGTGTGGGGGAAGCGCCCGAGCGATCTACTACGACGGGGGAATCGCTCAGGCACTGCGGGGGGTGGCGGAAATGGTCTGTGGTTCGACCAGCTGGTGGTCACGCTGGTCAAGATTTACGAAAATCATGTCGTACCGAATCGCGCAGCGCACAGGCTGCGGCGCCCCCCGAGGCTTCCTCAGACACCGGTAGGCACGGACGTCCTCATCCTCCTCGCGGACGACGACCACGGGCTCACCGAACAGGGTGACCATCAACGAGTCACCACGGTGAGGGATCGCCGTGACGAGATCGATGAAGTGCCATCCCGACCGGTAGGCCGAAGCCATCTCGCGCCGAAAGACCCTGTCGTCCGGCGGGACAGTCATGCGCCCAAGTCCACCGGTGCGCTGTCCCAGGAGGGATCACTCGGCAGGGCCTTGACGGCGGACACAGACGCACTGTCCGCCGAGGGGGTGCCACCCGCGACGAGCGAGCCCGTCACGGCCACCGCAAAAGCAAGTACGCAAAACGCGCGAGCCATCCTCTTCATGGACGATCTCCACCCCATTCTGATCACTATCCTCCCCCCGCGACTAAGACGATGGACCACGCAGAACGCTTCCACCAGCGAGCACAGGCATCATGTTCCTGTAATTCAGGACCCTGAGGGGGTGTCAAATGCAGTCAAGTCAGGGAATTGACGGACATAGGCATGGGCCTGGCGAACTATGCGAAGCCGGAAAAAACCTCTACGCGGCAGCTCTACGTTCCGGCCGGCTGTCCCGGTCGGAGGTGGAGAGCGCGCCCTGCCTGCTCGCCCTCGCACTGCTGCGCCCGGACCCGGACGATGTCCAGTGGCTCAGGCCGGTATCCCCGTCGATCGCACTGAATCAGCTCACGCATCCCCTTGAGCGGGAGATCCAGGAGCGACGCCAGCTCGCCATGTCGCTGGCGGAGACCTTCGAACCGTTCATGACGCTCACCGCCATGGACCCGTCAGCCACGCACGCCATCACCGTGCTCGAAGGGCTGAGCCTCATCAACTCCACCCTGGACCGGGTCACCGCGGAGTGCACCGAGGAACTGCTCACCGTCCAGCCCGGCAGCGGACGGAAACCGGGCTCCCAGGAGGAGGCCCTGCGCCGGGTCCGCCCGCTGATAGACAGCGGCGTGAAGATGCGGACCCTGTATCAGCACACGGCCCGGCACCATCCCGCCACGCTCGCCTACGTGGAACGGGTCGCGCCGCACGGGGTGGAGGTGCGCACGCTTGAGGAGATCATCGAGCGCCTCATCATCGTCGACCGCAAAGTGGCGTTCGTACCGGCCCGCAGCGACCGCAGGATCGCCCTGGAACTCCGCCACGAGGGGCTCGTGCAGTATCTCGTGGGCGTCTTCGAGCAGTTCTGGCTCCACGGAACTCCCTGGGACGAGCAGTTGTCTTACGCGCCGGAGATCGACGGCATCACCAGCATCCAGCGCTCCATCGCCAAACTCCTCATCGACGGCCACGTGGACGAGGCCATCGCACGCCGGCTCGGCATGAACGTCCGCACCTGCCGCGCGCACATCGCCAAGCTGAGCACCACACTCGGCAGCGGCAGCCGGGCCCAACTCGGCTACCTGATCGCCCAGTCAGGCATTCTGGACCATGATCACTGACTTTTCGAAGAGGGGAACCGTGACCGCATCGGGGGGAGACGCGGTCACGGCCGATGTGCGAAGCGGGAGTTGAACGTGCTCCCAACCACCGGCAACGATCCCGCAGCACCCGGAATACCACCACCGCCATCTTCATGCATTGCAGAAACAGGGGGGTAGCCGTATAGGCGCAAATATGGACAATCAGCCGCATCCGCACAGTGACCGCGAATTGTGCGAGACGGGGATCCAGCTCTACAGCGAGGCGCTGCGCAACAGACGGATCGCTCGCGCCGCGCTGGGGCCGGCGCCCTGCCTCCTCGACATGGCGCTGCTGTACCCCGACCCTCTCGACGACGCGTGGCTGTGCCCGGTACTGCCGTCCGCGGCCCTGGCACACCTTCTCCAGCCCATCACGCGCGAGATCCACGAACGCGTGCGGCTCACCGCCTCCCTCGTCGACTCACTCGCGCCTCTGAGCGCCGTCGTCGCCGAGGACCCCAACCTCTCCATCACCCTGCTGGACGGAAAAGCGCTGATCGACGCGAAGGTCGGCGAGGCCGCGCGTGCGGCGACGCAAGAGATCCTGACAGTCCAGCCGGGCTTCAGCCGGGAGCGCGAACTCATGATGGAGGGTCTGTCCCGCTCCCTTTCCGCCATCGAACGAGGCGCCCGATTACGGCACTTGTACCAGCACCCGGCGCGCTACAGCCCGCACATCAAGGAGTACCTGGAGAACGTCCCCGCCGACCGGCTGGAGGTACGCACGGTCGAGCAGACCGTCGAGCGCCTGATCATCGTCGACCGCGCGCTGGCCTTCATCCCCGCCAGCACCGACCGCCGCACGGCCCTGGAGATCCGGCACCCCGCCCTGATCACGTACCTCATACAGGTCTACGAGGTCCTGTGGGCCCAGGCGACCCCCATCACGGAACGCCCGCCCGCCGTCTCCCGGGACACCCCGGTCACATCGGTCCAACAGAGCATCGCCCGCCTCCTCGTCGAAGGAACCACCGACGAGGTGGTGGCCCGCCGCATGGGCATCAGTGTCCGCACCTGCCGCTCGCACATAGCCAAACTGATGCAGGCCCTGGGCGCCTCCAGCCGCACCCACCTCGGCGCCCTGCTGATCCAGTCGGGCCTGGTCGATCCCGAGACGCCCCGTTCAGTGTGACTCGTTCCTCTTGTCGGGGAACGCCACCCTGAGGAAAACGAAAAGCAGCGAGATCAACGTGCCAGGACCTGCGCAGAACACCACCGCTGGGCCCAACTGGGTGAACACCACGGCGTACAGCCATGCGACAGTTCCGACCGCGACATGGCCGACAAGAAGGTGTGTCGCCACACCCCTTTCCCTCATCGCGAGGAAGGGCAACAGAGTCCACGCCGTCGCCAGGGCCAGGTACACGAGGGGCACAAGGGCCATCACCGAAGACCTGTTCTGTTGACCTCGGCGACCTTGCGGCCGACCTCACCAACGGGCCTCTTCTCCAAGCCGACTGTCCTTTCGCTCCGCGAAAACGCTGGCACAAAGCGGTGGGTGCCGAACGGGCCGGAGCGGTCCAGGAAGTCGGCGAAAGACCGAGGGCCCGGTGCCCGCTGGATCTCTCCAGGGGGCACCGGGCCCTCCTCCCCGTCAAGCTCCTGGTCCTAGTCCGACGACAGCTTCGGCTTCGGCCGCCACACCACCAGCGCGCTCGTCTGCTGCACGTCCTGGTACGGCACCAGGTCACGCCGGTACGACGCGTGGACCTGGGCCTCGCGTTGGCGCATCGCCGCCGCCGCGCCGTCCACCGCCGCGCCCAGTTCGGCGACGCGTGCCTGCAACGCCGCGACCTGGTTCTCCAGTTCGATGATGCGCTTGATTCCGGCCAGGTTGATGCCCTCGTCCTGCGACAACTGCTGTACCTGGCGGAGCAGTTCGATGTCGCGCGCGGAGTAGCGCCTGCCCCGGCCCGCCGTACGGTCCGGCGAGACAAGGCCCAGCCGGTCGTACTGGCGCAGGGTCTGCGGATGCAGGCCCGACAGTTGGGCCGCCACCGAGATGACGTACACCGGCGATTCTTCGGTCAGTTCGAAGCTCGGATTGAACGATGAGCGCGGTCGACGCCGCCCGACCCCGTCCATTGGAGTCACGCTCCCTTCGCTGCCTGGAACAGCTCGTCCCGCGGGTTCTCCCCCGCGGTCGCCTTCCGGTAACTCTCCAGCGCGTCACGGGCCTCGGCGCCGAGTTCCTTGGGCACGACCACCTCGACGGTGACCAGGAGGTCGCCACGGGTGCCGTCCTTGCGTACGGCGCCCTTCCCCCGGGCGCGCATCGTACGGCCGTTGGGCGTGCCCGCGGGCAGTTTCAGGGTGACCGGCGGCCCGCCCAGCGTCGGGACCTTGACCTCGCCGCCGAGCGTCGCCTCCACGAAGGTGACCGGCACCGTGACAGTGAGGTTGTCGTCCTTGCGGCCGAAGACCGGGTGCGAGCCGACGTGGACCACCACGTACAGATCGCCCGCCGGACCGCCGCGCTCACCCGGAGCGCCCTTGCCGCGCAGCCGGATCCGCTGGCTGTCGCTGACGCCCGCCGGGATGCGGACCTGCATGGTCCGTGAGGACTTGGCACGGCCGCTGCCCTTGCAGACCTCGCAGGGGTCCTGGGCGATCAGCCCACGGCCCTTGCAGTCCACGCACGGATCGGTCAGCGAGAAGCCGCCGCCCGTGCCGCGCGACACCTGTCCGGTGCCCACGCAGGTCGGGCAGACCCGCGGCGAGCCGTTCTTGTCGCCGGTGCCCGAACACGCCTTGCAGGGCGCCTGGCTGGACATCCGCAGCGGGACAGTGGCCCCGTCGACCGCCTCGGTGAAGCTGAGCGTCACCTCGGACTCGATGTCCTGGCCGCGGCGCGGCTGCGTACGCGTACCGGTGCCGGGACCGCCCCTGTTGAAGAGGCCGCCGAACACGTCCCCGAGCCCGCCGCCGAAACCGCCCGCGCCGCCCTGGCCCTGGGGCCCTCCGCCGCCGCCCTGCGGGCCGCCTCCGAAGAGGTCGCCCAGGTCGAAGTTGAAGGACCCGCCGCCACCGGCGCCGGGGCCGGTCCGGAAGCCGCCGCCGTTGCCGAAGAGCGAGCGCGCCTCGTCGTACTCCTTGCGCCGCTTGGGGTCGCCGAGCACGTCGTTGGCCTCGGAGATCTCCTTGAAGCGCTCCTCGGCCTTGACGTCACCCTTGTTGGCGTCCGGGTGGAACTCGCGGGCGAGTTTCCGGTACGCCTTCTTGATCTCGGCCTCGGTGGCGTCCTTGGGGACGCCGAGAACCTTGTAGTAGTCCTTCTCCACGAAGTCCTTGGTACTCATTCCCGACGTCCCTCCTCACTGCCCGTCATGCGTACTGCCCGTCCGTACCGCTGTCGCGCACGTCAGCCCTCGTCCGGGCCACCGCTCTCCTCGTCCGTGTCCGGCTCGTCGGCGGTCTTCGCCTTCTCCCCGGGCTGGACCCCCGGCTGGGGCTCCGCCACGGCGACACGGGCGGGCCTGATGGTCCGCTCGCCGAACCGGTACCCAGGCTGCAGGATCGCGACGCACGTGTCCTCGGTGACATCCGGCGCGTAGCTGTGCATCAGGGCTTCATGGATCGTCGGGTCGAAGGGCTCGCCCTCCTTGCCGAACTGCTGGAGGCCCATCTTCGCGGCCACCGTTTCGAGCGATTCCGCCACCGACTTGAACCCGCCCACCAGCTCGGCGTGTTCACGGGCGCGCCCGATGTCGTCGAGCACGGGCAGCAGCTCGGTCAGAAGGCTCGCGACGGCGATCTCCTTGACCGTGACCCGGTCCCGCTCGACCCGGCGGCGGTAGTTCTGGTACTCGGCCTGAAGCCGCTGGAGGTCTGCCGTGCGCTCACCGAGCGCCGTACGGACCTGGTCCAGCTGTGCGATCAGGGCGATCTGTGTGGCGTCCTGCTGTACGTCCCCGGCCGGGGACGCCGGGCCCGGCTCCTTGGCGGAGCCAGACGCGGCGGCCTTCGGCGCGGCGTCTTCGGGGGTGGCGCCGGAAGGGACGTCGGGCTCCTCTTCGAAGCCCGGAGTCTCCTCCGTCACGCGGCACCGTCCTTCTTGGGCTTCTCGTCGTCGACGATCTCGGCGTCCACGACATCGTCAGCGCCGTCGGGGCCGCCGGCGGGACCGGCCTGCTCCGTGCCCTGGGCGTCGTTGCCGGCGCCCTCGGCCTGCGCGTTGGCGTACATGGCCTGGCCGAGCTTCTGCGAGACGGCCGCGACCTTCTCCGTGGCCGTACGGATCTCGGCCGTGTCCTCACCCTTGAGCTTCTCCTTCAGCTCGCCGATGGAGGTCTCGACCTCTTCCTTCACGTCACCGGGGACCTTGTCCTCGTTGTCCTTGAGGAACTTCTCGGTCTGGTACACGAGCTGTTCGGCCTGGTTGCGGGTCTCGGCGGCCTCGCGACGGCGGTGGTCCTCGTCCGCGTACTGCTCGGCCTCTTCGCGCATCCGGTTGACCTCGTCCTTCGGCAGCGAGGAGCCACCGGTGACGGTCATCTTCTGTTCCTTGCCGGTGCCGAGGTCCTTCGCGGCCACGTGCATGATGCCGTTGGCGTCGATGTCGAAGGCGACCTCGATCTGCGGCACGCCGCGCGGGGCCGGCGGCAGACCGGTCAGCTCGAACATCCCGAGCTTCTTGTTGTACGCCGCGATCTCGCGCTCGCCCTGGTAGACCTGGATCTGCACCGACGGCTGGTTGTCCTCGGCCGTCGTGAAGATCTCGGAACGCTTGGTCGGGATCGTCGTGTTGCGCTCGATCAGCTTGGTCATGATGCCGCCCTTGGTCTCGATACCCAGGGACAGCGGGGTGACGTCGAGCAGCAGGACGTCCTTGACCTCGCCCTTGAGGACACCGGCCTGGAGCGCGGCACCGATGGCCACGACCTCGTCGGGGTTGACGCCCTTGTTGGCGTCACGGCCGCCGGTGAGCTCCTTGACGATCTCGGCGACGGCGGGCATACGCGTGGAGCCGCCGACCAGGACCACGTGGTCGATCTCGGACAGCGCGATACCGGCGTCCTTGATGACGTTGTGGAACGGGGTCTTGCAGCGCTCCAGCAGATCGGCCGTCAGCTGCTGGAACTGCGAGCGCGTGAGCTTCTCGTCCAGGTGCAGCGGGCCCTCGGCGGACGCCGTGATGTACGGCAGGTTGATCGTGGTCTCGGTGGAGGACGACAGCTCGATCTTCGCCTTCTCCGCGGCCTCGCGGAGACGCTGGAGAGCCATCTTGTCCTTGGCCAGGTCCACGCCGTGACCGTTGGCGAACTGCTTCACCAGGTAGTCGACGACACGCTGGTCCCAGTCGTCACCACCGAGGTGGTTGTCACCGTTGGTGGCCTTCACCTCGACGACGCCGTCACCGATCTCCAGGAGCGACACGTCGAAGGTGCCGCCGCCGAGGTCGAAGACGAGGATCGTCTGGTCGTCCTTGTCGAGCCCGTACGCCAGCGCGGCGGCGGTCGGCTCGTTGACGATACGCAGGACGTTGAGGCCCGCGATCTCGCCGGCCTCCTTCGTGGCCTGGCGCTCGGAGTCGTTGAAGTAGGCGGGGACGGTGATGACCGCGTCGGCGACCTTCTCACCCAGGTAGGACTCGGCGTCGCGCTTCAGCTTCTGAAGGACGAACGCGGAGATCTGCTGCGGGTTGAAGTCCTTGCCGTCGAGGTTGATCTTCCAGTCGGTGCCCATGTGGCGCTTGACCGACCGGATGGTCCTGTCGACGTTCGTGACTGCCTGGCGCTTGGCGACCTCTCCGACGAGCACCTCGCCGTTCTTGGCGAAGGCGACGACGGACGGCGTGGTCCTGGCGCCTTCGGCGTTGGTGATGACGGTGGGCTCGCCGCCTTCGAGAACGCTGACGACGGAGTTAGTCGTGCCCAGGTCGATGCCGACCGCACGTGCCATTTCGATTCCTCCAGCTGACTTGAGTGGAACAGGCTCAAGGATGCACGACCGATCCCTGGGCGTCAACAGAGCTGAGTCGAGGGGACTCAACTAACGTGCGGCCCGATTTCGGGGCGCCACCCGGGAACCATGCCGTGCGACAGCCGTTCCCGCAGGCCCGCGCGCCTTCGGAACTTCACTCCCCCGCTGGGCCAGGATCGTCCGGCACCCGCTTCGCAAAAGCCACGAGTCACGCACTGTCCACACAAACGGTCGGGGGTATCTCATGGTTCCGCGCCCGCTTCCCGGCCCGGCGACCCGCGCCGGTGACCATCCGCGCCGGGCCACCGGCCACACCCTGGGCCGCGCGCTGAAACGCGCCCTGGGCCGCACCCTGAACCGCGTCGTCAACCGCGTCGTCGACCGCCTCCTGGACCGGACCCTCGGCGTCCTGGACCGGACCCTCGATCATGTCCTCGACCCCAAGCGCCTTCTGGACCTGACGCTGGGTTCACTGCTGCTGGTTCTGTCCTCACCCGTACTGGCCGCCGTCGCCCTCACCCTCACGCTCTCCAGGCGGCACCCCGGCAGCGCCTTCACCCACGGACCCCGGGTCGGCATGGACGGCCGGATCTTCGCCGTCCGCTCCCTGGCCACCCCCCGCCACCGGCTCGACCTGCTGTCGCGCCTGCCCCATGTCGTACGCGGCGAGATGTCCCTCGTCGGCCCCGCGCCGCTCGCGCCCGGCGACCCCCGCGCGGCGGCGCCCTGGCGGCAGTCCGTACGGCCGGGCCTCACCGGCCTCGCCCAGGTGCGCCGGCGCTCCCCGCTTCCTTGGGATGAGCCCGCGCTGCTCGACCAGCACTACGTGGAGCATCACTGGATCGGCCTCGACCTGCTGATCCTCGCCCGTACGCCGGCCGCAGCCTCCGCCCCGTACGAGACGGACACGGCCACGCCGCGGATCCCCGCACAGGGTCACCTCAGCGACACAGATCACCGGCCGCGCGGCTACAGTGCGGCGGGATAACTGGGTACCCTCAGCACAAACCGATTAAGTTACCGCTTAGTAGAAGCAGTTACTTCTCAGTAGAAGCCACTGACGTGGTGCTGTTCTTCCCACCCTCGCAGGCCCGAGGAGCCCCCAATGCAACTCGCCGCGATCATCGTGTCGCTGGTGCTGACCGTGGTCGGCGTCGCGCTCATCTCCCGAGCCGTCGTCGAGATCTACCGGTTCGTGAAGCTCGGCTCACCCGTACCGGCCGGCAGTCGCACCGACGACCCCAGGGCGCGCACGGTCACCCTCGCCAAGGAGTTCCTCGGCCATACGCGGATGAACCGCTGGGGCGTCGTGGGCTTCGCGCACTGGTTCGTCGCGATCGGCTTCCTGACGCTCGGGCTGACGATCGTCAACGCGTACGGCCAGCTCTTCCAGGCCGACTGGATCATCCCGTACATCGGCACCTTCCTTCCGTACGAGGTCTACATCGAGTTCATCGCACTCGCCACGACCGTAGGCATCCTCGTACTGATGGCGATCCGGCTGCTGAACCTGCCCTCACGGGCCGGCCGCAAGTCCCGCTTCACCGGCTCCAAGGCCTGGCAGGCGTACTTCGTCGAGTACGTGATCCTCGTCATCGGCCTCGCGATCCTCACCCTGCGCGGCCTCGAAGGCGCCCTGCACCACGTCGACAGCTACGACCCCGCGTACTGGGCCTCGTATCCGCTGGTCCTGGCCTTCAAGGGGCTCAGCCTCGGCACGCTCCAGAACCTCGTCTACCTGACCGCCATGATCAAGCTCGGCGTGACGATGATCTGGGCCATCACCATCGGCCTCAACACGAACATGGGCGTCGCCTGGCACCGCTTCCTGGCCTTCCCGAACATCTGGTTCAAGCGCGAGGCCGACGGCGGTACGGCGCTGGGCGCGCTGCGCCCGATGGTCTCCGGCGGCAAGGAGATCGACTTCGAGGACCCGGGCGAGGACGACGTCTTCGGTGTCTCGCAGGTCGAGCAGTTCTCCTGGAAGGGCATCCTCGACTTCTCCACCTGCACGGAGTGCGGTCGCTGCCAGTCGCAGTGCCCCGCCTGGAACACCGGCAAGCCGCTCTCGCCGAAGCTCCTGATCATGTCTCTGCGCGACCACGCGCACGCCAAGGCGCCGTACCTGCTGGCCGGCGGCGGCAAGACGGCAGAGGGCGAGGAGAAGGCGTCAGCGGAGCAACTGGCCGGGGTGCCTGCGTCCGCCCTCGCGGAGGCCGAACGCCCGCTGGTCGGGACGCTGGCCGAGAACGGTGTCATCGACCCCGACGTCCTCTGGTCCTGCACCACGTGCGGCGCGTGCGTCGAGCAGTGCCCGGTCGACATCGAGCACATCGACCACATCCTCGACATGCGCCGCTACCAGGTGATGATCGAGAGCTCGTTCCCCTCGGAGGCCGGGACGATGCTCAAGAACCTGGAGAAGAAGGGCAATCCATGGGGGCTTCAGAAGAAGCAGCGCCTGGAGTGGACCAAGGAGATCGAGCGGGAGGCCGGCTTCGAGGTGCCGGTCGTCGGCCGGGACATCGAGGACCTCTCCGAGGTCGACTACCTGTACTGGGTCGGCTGCGCCGGCGCCCTTGAGGACCGCGCCAAGAAGACCACGAAGGCGTTCGCCGAACTGCTGCACATCGCCGGTGTGAAGTTCGCGATCATGGGCGGCGACGAGAAGTGCACGGGCGACTCGGCCCGCCGCCTGGGCAACGAGCCGCTGTTCCAGCAGCTCGGCCAGGAGAACGTGGCGATGCTGAACATGGCCTACGGCGAGTCCCTCAACGAGGACGGCGGGGTCGACCCGGAGACCAGGAAGCCGAAGTCCTCGAAGAAGATCGTCGCGACCTGCCCGCACTGCTTCAACACGATCGCGAACGAGTACCCGCAGCTCGGCGGCGAGTACGAGGTCATCCACCACACCCAGCTGCTCCAGCACCTCGTCGACGAGGAGCGGCTGATCCCGGTGACCCCGGTCGAGGGCCTGATCACCTACCACGACCCCTGCTACCTGGGCCGGCACAACAAGGTCTACACACCGCCGCGCGAGATCATCGCGAAGGTGCCCGGCCTCCGTAACGAGGAGATGCACCGCCACAAGGAGCGCGGCTTCTGCTGCGGCGCGGGCGGTGCGCGGATGTGGATGGAGGAGCGGA
Source organism: Streptomyces sp. NPDC058665 (assembly GCF_042714995.1). Lineage (NCBI taxonomy): Bacteria > Bacillati > Actinomycetota > Actinomycetes > Kitasatosporales > Streptomycetaceae > Streptomyces > Streptomyces sp. NPDC058665. The sequence goes on along the minus strand of NZ_JBHXRX010000020.1, from coordinate 10,499 downwards.
TCGGCAAGCGTGTCAACGACGAGCGTGTGGACGAGGCGCTTTCGCTGAATCCGGACATCGTGTCGACGGCGTGCCCGTTCTGCCTCGTGATGCTGACCGACTCGGTCAACAGCAAAAAAAACGACGGCAAGGCGAAGGAATCGCTCCAGGTCGTGGACGTGGCGCAACTGCTGCTCGACTCGGTGCGGACGCCTGCGGACCCGGAGGACTCCGCGGAACCGGCGGTCGAACCGGAGCCGGAGCCGGCGACGTAACGCCCTCCTTACGGAGGACGCGAAGGCCGAACATACGGAGGACGCGAAGGCCGGACCTGCCTCGGGGGCGGGTCCGGCCTTTGCCGTCTCCTGAGCCGATCGGCCCGTGATCGCGATCGGTCCGTTTCCTTACCGCGACGCGCGAACTGGAGCATCATGTGGCAGCGAATGTCAGGTGACCGGACAGAAGTAGGTGGATGAGGTCGTGCGCATACGTACCGGCGCGTCGACAGCGGTGATGGCCGGTGCCGGCCTCTGTACGGCGCTGACCCTGCTGCTGGCGGGTTGCAGCGGTTCCGGGTCGGAGGACAAGCCGGGCGGCGGCAGCGGCAGCGAGGCCAAGAACGGCGACACCGCGCCCCTGTCCGGCGCCGCCTCCGTACCGAAGCGCCCCGTCCCGCGCGGCGACGGCAGCGACGTCCCGGCCGACTTCAACGGCGACGGCCACCGCGACCTCGTACTGAACGACCTGGTCAAGGCCCCCGACGCCGTCCAGGGCGACGACGCGGGCATCGGCATCGTGTACGGCTCCGGCTCACCGCGCGGTGTCGACCCCGCCGTACGCCAGACACTCACCCCCGCCGCCAACGGCGCGGCCACCGACGGCGTCCTCCCGGCCGCCTTCGACGCGGCGGCCACCTGCGATCTGGACGGGGACGGCTTCGCCGACCTGATCGTGAGCACGGACCCGCCGTACGACGGCCAGGGCCGCCCGCCCGTCCCCCTCCAGCTGCTCTTCGGCGGCCCGGACGGCCTCACGGGCAAGGCCGTGGTCCTGAAGATCCCCGCGAAGGCGCGCTTCGGCAACGAGTGGCCCGACCACCCGGTCTGCGGCGACTTCAACGGCGACGACAAACCGGATCTCGCCGTCTCCGCGAGCGCCGGCCAGGTCAGCTACCTGCGCGGCCCGTTCACCCGCGCGGGCGCGCCCCGCGCCGCGGCGGAACCGATCCCCGGCGGCGGCCCGGTCCTCTACGCCCCGGCGGGCAAGGCGGACACGGACGGCGACGGCTACGACGACCTGGTGCACGCCACCCGCACCCACGAGCCCGGCAAGGCCGCCAAGGGCGAGCTGATGCCGGGCGGCCCGCAGGGACCGGGCGGGAAGGGCGGCACGTACGCCTTCAAGGCCGTCGGACTCCCGCCCGCGCCCAACCTGCCCGGTGCGGGCGGAAAGACCACGACGGACCTCCTGGAGTCCGCGGACTTCACCGGCGACAAACGGCCCGACGTACTGACCCGTACGCACCAGGGCGAGGAGAAGGATCTGATCGCGCTGTACCCGTCGGGGAAGGACGGGAAGGCGGCCGAGCGCCCGGTGATCAGCTTCAGTACGTCGATCTTCCTCAAGTGAGGGGATCCAGCCCCCACTCGCCCGGTGCGGCGGGCCCCCCAGGGTTCCCTTAAGGGATGTCACAGCTCGGCCGCAAAGGCTGGCCTGTTCCAGCTCCTCCAGCCCCGCGCCCGCCCGAAACGGGTACGTTCGGTGACGTGGCTGGATTCAGGATCGGACGCGGCCGGGACAACCGCACACGTCAGCAGGACCCGCAGCAGCAGCCGTACGGACGGCAGGCGGCGCCCCCTCCGCAGTACGGAGGCGGGCAGCCGGCACCCCCGTACGGCCGGCAGCCGCGCCCTCCGCAGCAGCAGTGGCCCCCGGCGGGCGCCGGACACCCCGGCCCCTCGCAGGGCGGCTACGGCTACCCCGGACCGGGCGGACAAGGCGGCGGGCCCGGGGGACACGGCGAGCCCGAGTACTTCGGCGACCCGTACAACCAGCAGCACGCCGGTGGCGGCGCGCACGACCCGTACGCCAACAACCCAGGCCACACGCAGCAGTTCAGCGTGGACGAGCACGGTTACGGCGACGGCGCGACGTACCACGCGGGCTCCGCACCGGCCCCGGCCGGCCCGCGCCTGCACTGGAAGCAGCTGCTGACCGGCATCGTGCTGCGCCCCAACGGGACGTTCTGGCAGATGCGCGACTACGCGGTCTGGGGCCCGGCGCTGGTCGTCACGTTCCTCTACGGGCTGCTCGCCATCTTCGGCTTCGACGGCGCCCGCGAGGAGGCGATAAACGCCACCCTCTCGACGGCCGTCCCGTACGTCCTGACGACCGCCGTCGCCTTCGTGATCGGCGGTCTGATCCTGGGCGCGGTGACCCACACGCTGGCCCGTCAGCTCGGCGGCGACGGCGCCTGGCAGCCGACGGTCGGCCTCTCGATGCTGATCATGTCGATCACAGACGCCCCGCGCCTGGTCTTCGCGCTCTTCCTGGGCGGCCAGAACTCCCTGGTGCAGATGCTCGGCTGGATCACCTGGGTCGCGGCGGGGGCGCTGTTCACGATGATGGTGAGCCGGTCGCACGACCTCCCGTGGCCGAAGGCTCTGGGTGCGTCGGCGATCCAGCTGATCGCGCTGCTGTCGCTGATCAAGCTGGGCACGATCTGACGACTGGGCCCGCCACCGGGACGATGGCGGGCCCACCGTCGCTCAACTTCTCAAGCTCAAGCGTCGAGAACTTGCCCGCCCCGGCGCACGACGGGGGCTTCCACGCTCCAGGGGAAATTGATCCACTCGTCGGTCCGCTTCCAGACGTACTCGCATTTCACCAGCGAGTGCGTCTTCTCGTATATGACGGCGCTGCGGACCTCGGCGACGTGATCGAGACAGAATTCATGGACGAGTTTGAGCGTGCGCCCGGTGTCGGCGACGTCGTCGGCGATAAGGATCTTCTTGTTGGAGAAGTCGACGACATTCGGTACGGGTGCCAACATGACCGGCATTTCGAGAGTCGTACCAACGCCGGTGTAGAACTCCACATTGACCAGATGGATGTTCTTGCAGTCGAGCGCGTACGCGAGCCCGCCGGCGACGAAGACCCCGCCGCGGGCGATGCTCAGGATGACATCGGGCTCGTACCCGTCGTCGGCCACGGCCTGCGCCAACTCCCGTACGGCTAGCCCGAACCGCTCATAGGTCAGATCCTCCCGTACATCACCCACTCTTCTCACACCTGTGTCCGGTGGAAATTCAGGAAGGAGCGGGAGGCGGTGGGCCCGCGCTGCCCCTGATAACGCGACCCGTAACGATCGGACCCGTACGGAAACTCCGCCGGCGAACTGAGCCGGAAAAGACACAACTGCCCGATCTTCATGCCGGGCCAGAGCTTGATGGGCAGCGTCGCGAGATTCGACAGCTCCAGGGTCACGTGCCCGGAGAAACCGGGGTCGATGAACCCGGCGGTGGAGTGCGTGACGAGCCCCAGCCGCCCGAGACTCGACTTCCCCTCCAGCCGGGAGGCGATGTCGTCGGGCAGCGAGATGACCTCGTACGACGAGGCGAGCACGAACTCCCCGGGATGCAGGATGAACGCCTCGTCCCCGGCCGGCTCGACCTTGCGGGTCAGATCGGTCTGCTCGACGGCGGGGTCGATGTGCGGATAACGGTGGTTCTCGAACACACGGAAGAACCGGTCGAGCCGTACGTCGATACTCGACGGCTGCACCATCGATTCGTCGTAAGGGTCGATACGTACGCGCCCGGAGTCGATCTCGGCCCGGATGTCCTTGTCAGAGAGAAGCACGCCCCGAGGATACGCAGAACGCGCGGACCCGCCCCACTCGGGCAACCCCGCGCGCCCCTGCCGACCACCTACGTCAGCGCCGCCCGACCTCCACGGGCACGGCATGCCGCAACCGAGCACAACGCGGACACCGAATCAACCGCCCGGGGCCGAGCCGCCCGGCGTCAAGCTGCTGCATCGGGAACGACGTAGTACTGAACACATGCCCTTCGGCACAGCGGACGACGGTGCGATCCATCAAGTCCATCAGGTCCCTTCCCCAAGAACGCGGACGAACCCACACATTAGGGGATCAGCAAGACACCCGCCGAAGCGGCACTCCGATGACGGAGGCTACCCCCAACTCCCGGGACGGAGGGCCACATCGAGCGACTGGAGTCGGCAATGGGGTAGAGTGTCCACGGAAGCGCCACTGATCATGGCGATTCGCGCGGGTGTAGTTTAATGGTAGAACATGAGCTTCCCAAGCTCAGAGCGCGAGTTCGATTCTCGTCACCCGCTCCACGACGAAGGCCCAAGTCAGCGACTTGGGCCTCCTTTGTTGCCTAGACCATTTTCCGGCCGCGTGCCATTCGCGTGCCACAACGACCCCTCCGACCAGCCCGAACGGTGCTGCCGAACCTCCTCAGGCGTCGCCTGACACTCCGTCGTCTCATTGAATGAGACGCACTTCGAGTGACCTGCATCACAGGAGATGGGTCGGGGTGGGTTGTGCGGGGGCGAATCCGCTGCGGGGCGACTGCTCTTGTCGTCGTCACTCTGCGGCAGGAGGAGGCAGTCCTTCGGACTACCGGCGACGAGCGGCCTGTGCGCCGGGTCCCTGCGGGCGTGGCAGGAGAGGGTGAATGGTCGCGCTTCCGCTGCCCCTCTGCTGGGTCGGCTGTGTCTGGCGGCGGACGTCGTGGTCGATGTCGGCGGCGAGCCGGCGCTGGTGCTCCTTGGTGGAGTGCTGGTAGATGAGCTGTGCCTTCTCGGAGGACTGGCCCGCGCGGACCATGAGGTCCTTCAGCTTGGCCCCGGTGTCGGCGGCGAGGGTGTTGCCGGTGTGCCGCAGATCGTAGAAGCGGAAACCTTCAGGCAGGCCCGCCTGATCCCGGGCTCTTCGCCACTTGCGCCCGAAGGTCGTACCGCGCAGGGCCGCGCCCTTCTCTCCGACGAACACCAGCCCGTCGCTTCCCGGCTCGGCGAACCATTCCAGGTGACGGCGGAGGTCTTCGTACAGGAAGGCGGGCAGGGCGATCTCCCGTTTGCCGGCACGGGACTTGGGGTCACCGATAACGCGGTGTCCGGTGTTCAGCTCGGGCGCGGCACGGCGTACCCAGAGGGAACCCGCGTCGAGGTCGATGTCCCCTCGGCGCAGTTCGGCGAGTTCCTCAGGGCGCATCGAGGCGAACGCGCCGAGGAGGACCATCAGCCGCCAGCGCAGGCCGATGACATCGGCGACAGCGAAGACCTGGGCCACCGTCGCGACGGGACGTTCGTCGGCTTCTTCGCGTCCCGCGCCGCGGATACGGCACGGGTTCTTGCGGATCATGTCGTCGTCGACCGCGGTCTCCATGATGGCTTTCAGCAGCCGGTACGACTTGGCGACCGTGGTCCTGCCGGTGGCCCGCAGCCGCTCCGCACGCCAGGACCTGACGCGGGCCGGACTGATGGCGTTAACGGACAGAGCCCCGAACGTCGGCTCCAGGTGGAGTCGCAGGAGTCGGCGGTACAGCTCGTCCGTGGTGGGCGCGAGGCCCCGTTCGTCGATCCAGCGGGTGGCGTACTCGGCGAACAGCACCTCGCCGTCGGCCGGGTCGATCCAGTCGCCACGCGTCTGGTCGGCCTGGATCTGAGCGAGGAAGACCTCGGCGTCGCGCTTCGTCTCGTACGTATCCGGGGCTGGGCGCAACACGCCGTCGGTGCCCGGGTACCGAGCCTGGTACCGGCCGGACGGCAGCTTGCGTATCGCGCCGAAGCGGCGACGCGAAGCCCCACGGGCGCGGGCGGTCAAGCCACTCTCCCGTGACGGGACCGCGCGCTGCGGACGGGCTCGATGGTCCGCTCGTCCACGTAGGCGCGAAGGACGCTCTCGGCGATGCGGACGTGCTTGCCGACCTTGACGTAGCGGATACGGCGCTCGTGGATCAGGCGGCGTACGAACCGCTCGCCGGTACCGAGCCGTTCGGCGGCATCGGACACGGTAAGGAGGCGATCGGGTTCGTTGCTCACCTCCTTCCAGGCAGCGGTCCGGGCGGAGGGTCCGCGCGAGGGCATGGCGGAGCGGTGCAAGAACGTTCCTGTTCCGGCGCGCGGGACTGGCATCCCTGGGCGGCGCCTTGGGTGTTGATCGCGGAAGGGCGGGGGGAGGCAGTGCCGGCCCGGCTAGGGGTCGGTCGGCTCCCGCAGCGGTGCGGAGGGCGAGACGCGCAGCGCGACCGCAATGACGACGAGGGCGTCGATACCGGGGCGTCGTGGGGTGCGTTCGATGCGGCACACGGCGGTGTTGGCCACCGGGCGACCCAAAGCGGTTGCCCGGTAGGCGAGTTGATACTTGTCGATGCCGTGCCGGGTGCGGAGGAATTCAATGATGGGGTCCACCCCGGATTCCTGGCCGACCTATTGCGAGCGGTCTGATTTCCATAGCCAAATTTGCACCTCGCGTTCGCCGGTTTCGTGAACCGGCGTTCTGCGGCTATGTTGCGCCCCGTTTCACCGCCACAGGGAAGTTGAGCGGGATGCCCGGGGGCGAAGTGCGGATGTCGGCGGCAGGCGTCAAGGCGTGCTCTGACGTGGGGTTGTGTGTTGTAGCTCGGGTCGCGGCGGCTGTGCAAGGTTTCCGCGATGTGATGCTTCTGGCTTTGCCGGTGCGCGGGCTTTTTCGTCAACCGGCGATTCGGGTCTACCGTTAGAGAAAGACCCCGCAGCAAGTGTTCGCCGACAGCTGTGCGCTTTCTCCGGTGAATGCTGGACTTGTGCGGCGCGGGTGTGGCTTCTTGGATTCGCCCGCCCGGAAATGAGACCGGCTCCCGGCACGCTGAGCGCCGGGAGCCGCCAAGTCCCCTGCCGATTCGCCCTTCCGCGACGAACACAACGGTGCGCCATGGGTGCCAGCCCATTGGCCACCGGGTGAGGAACCTCCATGCCCGACCATACGGCCCAGCCCGCCGTAGCCGCCTCCCATGCCCCGAGGCCGAGCCAGCCGCCTGGTCCCACCGCAGCCGGCCGCCGGGGCGGCCGATGAGCAAGGACGCCCGTGAGTGGGTGTGGGAGCACAGCTCCAGCCGGGGAACCGCGCGCCTGGTTCTGCTGTCGATCGCCGACCGGGTGCCCGACGAACAGTGCGTCGCCTGGGCCTCGATCGCCTCTCTCATGCAGCGGACAAACGCGAGCCGCAACGCCGTGCGCAGCGCTCTGGCCACCCTCGTGAACAGCGGCGAGCTGCAGACGCTGGACACCTTCATCGGCCCGCAGCGCAGCACGGTCTACCGGCTGCCGGGCACCTCCGCCCAGCTCGCGAAGGCCGCTGCGTCCACGAAGGACGACCCCGAGGCGATTGTCGAGCCGCCGACCGCCTCCGATCCGGTGCCTGAGCTGGACGGAAATCGGCTGCGGAGACACGGAATCCGGCCCAGGGACGGGTCGGATCCCGACCCCCGGAAGGGTCAGAAACCGGCCCCCAGAACCGTAGTGAACCGAAGGTGAACCGTAGGTACAGCAGCAGTGGTGCCGCCGCCGTTGCCTCGGCCAGCGAGTGGCATGCAGATCCGGACACCCACATCTGGGCCCGGCAAGAGGGCCACCTCGACCGCCTCGGCGAACAGGGCCTCGCCGCCGCCGACGCGAAGTGGCGTGCGCACCGTGCCGGATTCCAGCCCCGCACGGCAGGAGCGTGGGCGGCCGACTGGCGGTCCTGGAAGCCCGCGAGCACAACCCCACCCCCAACCTCAGCCGCCCGAGCCTCTATGCCCTGCCAGGCAACGGCCCCACCGGCGGCGGGCTGACCAGGGTTGAGGCTCACACCGCCGCCCTGCGCGCCGCGCTCGACGAGCCGAACGGAACGGAGTAGCACGTGATTCCCAACGAAGTCGGCGCTCTGCTGGCCTACCTCGGCCGGCTCGACCCGCGCCTCATCCGCACCGGCACCGGCGAAGCCCGCGACCAGATAGCCCAGTGGCACCACCTGCTCGGCGACGTGCCCCTGGAGACCGGGCACGGATGGGACACCCGCCTCATCGCCCGGGAACACATCCTCAACTCGCCGTACCCGATCCTCCCCGCCGACATCGCCCGCCGGTGGAACGCCTACCGCCGCGACCGCCTCCACCGGCACACCGACCCCACCCCGACCGCCGACCCGGACGACCAGGCCGCCTGGACCGCCGAACTGGCCCGCACCAGGCGCGCCGTGGCAACCGGCAGCGCGCAGCCCGCCCAACACCGGGCCCTCACCGGCGGGCGGGCGCGTCCCGACCTGGAAGCGCGGCTGCGGGAGATCGGCTCGTGCATACCCCCGCACGTCCGCACACAGCTGGCCACCTACCGGCCCACCCGCGCAGCACGCGAGGCGACCATCGCCGAAGGCTGGCCGGATGCCCTCGGTGTCCAGTGCGAGTGGTGCCACGCCGCCGAGGGGCTGCCCTGCCGCAGCAGGCGCGTCGGCCCCGACGGCGGAGCCAGGGGCAACGTCCCCCGGACCACACCCCACCCGAGCCGCCTCGAATCCGCCGCCGCGCAGCACACCCAGCAGCCCGCAACGGCCTCGGAGCGCCCGAGGCCAAGCTCGACAGCCAGTCGACCCGCGCCCAACGGGCGCGATATGGAAGGGCCGGTGACCCGCCCCCTGTCGGCCGACGCCGCGAACTCCCTCCTCAGAAAGGCCGCATGAGCAACCTCCTGCACTCAGGCTCGATCACCGACCTGCTCACTCTTCTCGCGGTCGGGATCGCGGTGACCGGTGTTCTGTCCCTCGCGGCAGCAGGGTGGACAAGCCGTCGGCGAGCCGCACGCACCCCGCGCCGACCCGGCAGCCCGGCGGTGAAGGTCGCCGCGCTCGCCGCGGTCGGCTGCACCGCCTACAGCGCCGACACGAGCTGGCGGTTCGCCGCCGACTATCTCGACATGGCCGGCACCGTGGAGCGGGCCATGATGTTCGGCGCCGCGGAACTGGCCCTGTTCGCGACCGCCCTGATGGCCCGCCAGAACCTCGCCACCCAAGGCGCACCCGGGCTTCCCGGCAGCCTGGTCTGGGTCATCACCGGAGTACAGATCATCCCCGCGTACGCCGAGTCCGGACCCGTTGGCGGCACCGTACGGGCCTTCGTCGGACCCGTCATGGCCGCCATGCTCTGGCACCTCGCCATGGGCATCGAACTGCGCCTACACAAGCCCGACGCCACATCGCAAGGTCTCCTCGCCACCCTCGGACGCGAAGCACGCGAGCGCCTCCTCTCACGCCTGGGCATCGCCGCCCGCGACCGCGACGCCGCGCAGATCACCCGCGACCGCGCCACCACCCGCGCCGTCACCCTCGCCACCCGCCTCGCCGAACACACACCCCAGCAGCGGCAACGGTGGCGCGGGAGGAGACTCGCACGCCGCCTGTCCAAAGCAGTTGGACGCGCCGCAGTCGGCACCGACCCCGCCCAGCGCGCGCAGCTCCTCGACCAGCTCGCCGCCAGACGGCACGCACACGCCCTCGCCACCGTCCCCCTCCCCTCCCCCTGGACCACCGGGCACGACGAACCGGCTGATCCGAGGTCAGGCACGGTTCCCTCAGCGCAGGCCCAAGCCCCCTCGGTCCCCGGCGACGGTCCCCGCACGGATACCGAACCCGACGGGGACCGAGAGGGGACCGAACGGGGACCGGTCCCCGAAAGCCGGCACCAAGACACGGGGACCAAAGCCGTCGAGCCGGGGACCGAGACGAGCAGCGGAGCCGTCGAGCCGCAGCCCAACGAGAAGCCCAACAGCCCATCGGGGACCGAGCGTTTCGCGGGTGAAATGCCTGCTCACACCCCCCAACCGCACCGGGGACGGAGCGGGACCGAGTCGGGGACCGTACCCACCGGGGACCGGGCACCGAGCGGGACCGGGACCGTACCCACCGGGGACCGGGCACCGAGCGGGACCGGGACCGTACCCACCGGGGACCGGGTACCGAGCGGGACCGACACGGGGACCGGGATCAGCTCGGGGACCGGGACCGACGCGGGGACCGAGCGTGGCGGGGACCGGGGCCGTGTTGGCTCGGTCCCCGCGCGGCGGAAGCCGAAGGGGAAGCGGAAGCGGACCCGTGCACACCAGGCGAAGGGCGCGTCGAGGGAATCGGCGCTGCCGGTGGAGCAGCTCGTCACGAGGGTCAGACCCCATGTTCCGGCCCTCCTGGAGCGGGACGGCAACGAAACCGTCAACCGGGTCCAACTGCGGGAAATCCTCCGCCAGGAGGGTCTGAGAGGCGGCCGGAACGACCGTCTGGGCCTCGTCCTGCAAGAACTGCGCACCGAGACCGCCAACTGACATCCGACAACCACGCACGACAAGGAACCCCATCCGATGACACACCCGCAGAAAACCCCCGCCCACGAGCCCGGCCAGGAGGACCCCAACTCGACCTCAGGCGGAGCAAGTTATCGCGTGAGCATTGCTGCCGATGGCAGCAATGCTCACGCATCTCC